>DAITPV010000207.1:0-4413 GCA_036833435.1 Actinomycetota bacterium
TCGGGTCTGGACTGGCGGCGGGGTGACGCGGGCACACCCCGCCGCCGCCTTTTCTGGGGGCTCCTCATCTGAGGGGTCCTCAGATGCCCGGGTGGTATCGTTCCGGGCTGCCGGGCGCGTAGCTCAGCGGGAGAGCGCTCGCCTCACACGCGAGAGGTCGTAGGTTCAAATCCTGCCGCGCCCACCGAGACCCTTGGCCGCTTCAATGGCCAGCACGTATCCCGCTGCTCCCAGCCCGGCGATGATTCCCACGCACGCTCCACCCACCAGGTCCGTGTGCCGGAACGGCTCCCGGGCCAGCGGGTTCGACACGTGCACCTCGATCGCAGGAACGTCAACCGCGGCGATCGCGTCCCGGATGGCCACGCTGGTGTGCGAGTACCCACCGGGGTTGATCACGATGGCGTCGGCCCAACCTGCCGCGTCCTGGATCGCGTCCACCAGCTCGCCCTCCAGGTTCGTCTGCATCGCACGCACCTCGATCCCCAGCTCCGAGGCTCGGGCGGCCACGGCGCGGTCGATGTCCTCGAGCGTGGTGGTGCCGTAGATCTCCGGCTCCCTGGTCCCCAGGAGGTTGAGGTTGGGACCGTGAAGGACCAGCACCTTCATGTCCGGTCTCCCACGGACTGCGGAAGCAGGCTGGCGATGGCTTCCCGAAGGTCGAGCCCCTCGACCAGCTCGGCGCCGCCCGGCGCCGGAACCACGAACGCCGCTTGCCCTCGGCGTCGCTTCTTGTCTGCGCTCATGGCGTCGAGCAAGGCGTCCCGGTCCACGCCGTCCGGCGGACCGGAGGGCAGACCCAGCCGTTCTACCAGCGCCTTCAGCCTGTCGGCCAGGTCCGGGTCGGTGATCCCCAGCGAGGCGCCGAGGCGGGCTGCCGCCACCATCCCGGCCGCCACGGCGTTCCCGTGGGGGACCCGGTAGCCGGAGGCAGCCTCGATAGCGTGGCCGAAGGTGTGGCCCAGGTTCAGGCTCCGCCGCAGCTCTCGGTCGAACGGGTCCGCGGTCACGTACGCCGCCTTGATCCGGACCGCTTGCTCCACGAGCCAGCCGGGCTCGATGCTCGGCTCCTTCTCAAGGAGCTCGAGGAGGAGGGGAGAGGCAAGCACCGCGGCCTTGATCACTTCGGCCATTCCCTCAGCGAAGACGTCCGGGGCGAGGGTCGCCAGGAGCCCGGGGTCGGCGATCACCAGCCGGGCGTGGTGGAACGTCCCCACGGTGTTCTTGGCACCGGCGTGGTCGATGGCCACCTTGCCCCCGATCGCGGCGTCGGCCATGCCCAGGAGCGTGGTGGGCACGTTGACCAGGGCCACGCCCCTCGCATACGTGGCTGCGGCGAACCCCGCCGCATCGAGGGTCGCTCCGCCACCCACCGCCACCACCACGTCAGTGGGGTCCATGCCCATCTCGCGGAACGAGGACCACAGTGCCGACACCACGTCGACGGTCTTGGCGGGCTCGCCTGAAGGCACGTCGATCCGCAGCGAATCCAGTCCGGATGCCGAGAGGATCTCGATCGCCCGGTCGGCGGCAGCCGCGACGGAAGGGTCCACCACCACCGCTGCTTGTCGGACGTCGGGGATCAGGGAGGTGGTCCGCTCGCCGAGCGTCCCCAGGGCGCCGGCCCCCACGATCACTTCAGCATTCGGGGTCTCCAGGACCAGCCGACCCGCCGACGTGCCCTGTCGTCGCCGATAGCGGTCTGCCAGCTCGGCGGCCACCGCTTCTGGCGATCGCCCCGAGGTCTGCACCGCGTGCCCGGCGGCCCGGTAGTCGTCGGCCCGCTCCGCGAGCAGGGACCCGATCCGCGCTTCGGGATCGGGCTGCAGGAGTGGGCGACCGTCTCCCGCGACGAGTCTGCCACGCAGATCCGCGGGGTCCGCCACCAGCACGGCGGTCTCCGCACCTTCCGCCAGGGCCGCGAACGTCGCTCGATCCATGGGCGCGCCGCCGCCGGTGGCCACCACGGCTCCCGACAGTCGAGCGGCGTCGGCCAGCACGGCCCGCTCGAGGCTCCGGAAGGCGGGCTCCCCCCGCCGGGCGATGAACGTGTCGATGGACATCCCGGTCCGGGCCTCCACGGCCTCGTCGAGATCGAAGAACGGCAGTCCGAGGAAATCCGCGGCGAGACGGCCGACCGTGGTCTTGCCGGTTCCCATGAATCCGGTGATCACCAGCCGCGGCGAGCCGGGCGGCAGCGAGGGAGCGGGAAGGGGGATCCGGTTCATCCTGCAGGGCCGATCTCGTTCTGCACGGCGCGGCACGCTGCCAGCATGGTGTCGAGCCGGTCCTGGCCGAATCGCTCGCACAGGCCGTCCGCCAGAACCCAGGCCACCATGGCTTCACCAACCACCGCGGCTGCCGGCACGGCAGTGACGTCGGACCGCACGTGCGGAGGGTCGGCCGGCTCGCCGGTCCGGATGTCCACCGACGCGATGGGCGCCCGCACCGAGGACAACGGCTTCATGGCCGCACGGACCACCACCGGCTCGCCGTTGGTCACGCCGCCTTCGAGACCGCCGGCCCGGTTCGCCGTGCGAGCCAACGCGCCGTCCCGAACCTCGACGGGGTCCTGGGCTTCGGTGCCCCGGCGCCGGGCCACGTCGATGGCTGGACCGATCTCCACGGCCTTCACGGCGGGGATCGAAGCGACGGCCTGTGCGAGCCGGCCGTCCAGCCGCCGGTCCCATTGGGCGTACGAGCCCAGCCCGGCCGGCACGTTCGTGGCGAACACGCAGAACGTCCCGCCCAGGGTCTCGCCGTCCTCGCGGGCTCGGTCGATGGCCTGGCGCATCTCGTCGGAGGCCCGGGGATCGGGGGTCCGCACGGGATCGTCCTCCGCTTCGGCGGCCAGGGCCTCGAGTCCCGCGGCGGTGAGCTCATCCAACGGCGGGACCTCCGCGGACACCGGCCCCACCTCGACGACGAAGCTCCCCACGCGGGCGCCGAACGCCTCCAGCAGCTGGCCGGCCAGTGAACCGGCGGCCACTCGCGCGGCGGTCTCCCGGGCGCTGGCCCGCTCCCGGACGTGGCGGAAGTCGTCGAGCCCGTACTTGATCGCCCCGGCCAGGTCGGCGTGCCCGGGCCTGGGCGCCGTCAGCGGTGGGGGATCCGCAGGCTGGTTGGCGAAGTCGCGGTTCACGATCCGCATCGCTACCGGCGCGCCGGTGGTCCGGCCGTCGACCAGGCCGCTCACCAGCTCGGCCTTGTCGCGCTCGATCTTCGTGGACCGGGCGCCCCGTCCGTAGCCTCCCTGCCGTCTGGTCAGGTGACGGTCGATCCTTTCCCGGTCCACGGACAGCCCGGCCGGAAGGCCCTCGACGACCACCACCAGCTCTGGTCCGTGCGACTCGCCCGCGGTGAGGAACCGAAGCATCAGACGGCGTCCTCGCGAACCGAAGCGTCCAGGGCGGCCAGAGCCGCGGTCCGCATGTCGTCGATCGGCGCGGGGATGCCGGTCCAGATCTCGAACGACCGGGCTCCTTGCTCGACGAGCATGTCGATCCCCTCGACCGTTCGGCATCCCGCTGCCGTGGCACGACGGAGCAGCTCGGTGACCCGGGGCCGGTACACCAGGTCGAACACGGTGATGCCCGGATGCAGCCGCACGTCGGCAGGGACGGGACATCCGTCGGAGTCCGGGACCTGTCCGACGGGCGTGGCGTTCACCAACAGATCGGCGTCATCCAGGTCTCGGACCAGGTTCCGCCGGTCACGGCCGGTCATCGTCACCGAAGCTCCAGTTCCGGTCAGAGCGGCGGACACCGCTCGGGCCGCTCCACCGGTGCCCAGCACCACGGCCCGGCGAACGGCCGGGGCACCGGTTCGGCGGAGCGCCGCCAGGAAACCAGCTCCATCCGTCGACCGTCCCGAGGTTCGTCCTCGCTTCACGGCGACGGTGTTCACCGATCCCGCATCGCGGGCCTCGGGGGCCACCTCGTCGAGGAGTGGGATCACCGCTTCCTTCAGCGGCCGGGTCACGTTGAGCCCGGCGTGCGTCTCCACCAGGCCGGGGAGCTCGGCGGCCAGATCCTCCGGTCGGACCCGAACGGCCACGTAGTCGAGATCCAGCCCCGCCACCCGGAAGGCGGCGCGCTGCATCTCAGGGGAGACACTGTGGTCTACCGGATCGCCGATCAGGGCCACGGTCCTCATCGGAGTGACTCCAGGGTGCTCTCGAATCCCGGGAACGAGTCGGCCACCGAATCCATCCCCTCGACGCGCAACGGCCCCTTTGCGGCCAGGGCCGCCACCGCGAAGGCCATGGCCAGCCGATGGTCGCCGCAGGCGTCGACCCCCGATCCGCGCAGTATGGCCGGCCCTCGGATGGTGAATCCGTCGGGAGCCACCTCCGCGTCGACCCCCAGCGCCCGGAGTCCGGCCACCAGGCAGGCGATGCGGTCGGACTCCTTG
>DAITPV010000208.1:0-4409 GCA_036833435.1 Actinomycetota bacterium
AACCTCCGACACCCGGTTTAGGAAACCGGTGCTCTATCCACTGAGCTACGAGGGCCGGACCCAAGACAAATGGTAGACAACCAGGTCCCGCCCCGTCGTTGCTGAACGGCTAGATGGGTTAGTTGCAGGGTGCGGGCGAGAAGCCCTGGTGCCCTCGCCCGGGCTGGCACTTCTGCGTGCGCTTTGCGGACTGCACCTTCCAGTTGTTGCCACCGACCCGGCGGAATTCGAGGGCGTAGCGGACCGCTCCGATCGAGTCATCCGCCAACCCATCCTCGATGAGCACCACGCGTACCTTTTCGGGGGACTCCAGCTGGTTGGTCTCGGCCCTGATCTGTGTCTTCAGGGCGCCGGGATCTTCCAGCTCCACGAACTTGATCGTGGCTCGCACTGGAGACTTCCGCAGGTTCGGATGGTCCTGGAGGAAGTCGTTGAAGCCGTCGACAGCGATGTTGCCTGATGAGTCGGGGTTCGGGGGGCCGTTCCAGTCCTGTGGCATCTTGCCCTCCTCTCGGGCACGAGGACTTCAAGAGCGACAAATACTGCGTCCGAGACGAGAGCGTCAATAGGTTCTTTGGGGGACAGCCTTCCCGAAGTGGCTTTTGAACTATGCTTGTCTCATGGCGTCCAAGGACAAGGGCGGGGCCAAGACCTCCAAGAAGGCCCCCCAGAAGAGCCTGAAAGAAAAGCGCGCAGCCAAGAAGCAGAAGAACTCCAGCAAGTAGCCAGGTTCACCCTCGCTGCGCTGAGGCCTCGCTCGGTGAGGCTTCCACGTCATGGTCTTCCTCATCTCTGTCTCATCTGCTCGCTTCATCATGGAGCGGTCGAAGGAGGCGGAGATGGACCGGAGACTGGTTGGATTCGGGGCTGCGATCGCACTGGCGTTGGGGGTGTGGCCAGCCGGCGGGGCAACGGCAGGGACATGCCCCATTACCCTCCCGAAGGGGAGCGAACCCGTGACGCTGGACCCGGCGGACTTCGTTCCACGGGTCACCAACCCCTACTGGCCCATGGCGCCGGGCACCCAATGGGTCTACCGGGAGACGGACACGGAAGGGACAAAGCAACGGGTCGGGGTGACCGTCCTCAAGCGCACCAGGACGATCACCGGGATCAGCGCCACCGTGGTCCATGACGAGGTCACCGAGCACGGCGAGCTGGTCGAGAACACCTACGACTGGTACGCCCAGGACGAGTGCGGAAACGTGTGGTACATGGGTGAGCGCACCAAGGAGTTCGAGAACGGGAGGGTCACCACCACAGCGGGCTCCTGGGAGCACGGGAGGGATGGGGCGATAGCGGGGGTGGTTATGCCCGGAGACCCGCAACCCGGTCTCATGTACCGGCAGGAGTACTACGCCGGTGAGGCGGAGGACAACGGGCAGATCATGAGCCTTGTCGAGCAGGCCCAGGTCCCCAGGGGGCACTTCCGCGACGTGCTCATGACCAAGGACACCAACCCGCTCTCGCCCAGGGTCCTCGAGTACAAGTTCTACGCGAAGGGGGTCGGGCCTGTCCTGGCCATCAGCGTCTCGGGAGGTTCCGACCGGGAAGAGCTGACCGGCTTCAAGACACCGTAACTCGGGGTTCGCTCTACACTCGGCGGGCGATGCAGCGTCGCACGGTGGCCACGTGGGCCACGCTGGGCACCGCGGGCGCCGTGACCCTGGTGGCTTCCCGCTCCGGCTCGCCGTTCACCCCACCGCTGGTTCCCGGTGGCGGACCGTTCCCGCCCCTGGGCGAGGTGGCGTCGTGGGTCGGCCTCGACCGGCTCTCGCGAGACGTGGTCGCGGTGGTCGGTGCGGTGGTGTTGTTCGCGGCTGTCGGAGCCTTCCTCTACTCCCTCCACCAGGCGTGGAGGGGAGCGCTCACGGTCCGGCGGGTGATCGTGGTCGGCTTGGTGCTCCACGCGCTGGCCGTCCTGATCCCGGTGTTCCTGTCCCGGGATGTGTACAGCTACGCGATCTACGGACGGATGGTCTCGGAGTATGGAGCCAATCCATACGTGGCCATCCCCGCCGACTTCCCCTCCGACCCGATCTACCCCCAGGTCTCGGTGGACTGGCTGGACTCCCCGTCGGTGTACGGGCCCGCATCGAACGTCGTCTTCGCGGGGGTCACCGCCACCACGTCCTCGCCTGCTGGCACCGTGCTGGGGTTCAAGCTGGTTGCCGCGGTGGCCAGCGTGGCCACCATGTTGTTGGTGCTGAGCGCCGCCCGCCGCGCGTTGCCGGAGCGCGCCGCGTTCGCGGCGTTGCTGGTGGGCTGGAATCCGGTGGTGATCTTCCATGGGGTAGCCGGGGGGCACAACGATGCGGTCCTCGGGCTGGCGGTGGCCGCGGGGGCGTTGGCCATCCTGGCGCGCCGGGAGTTGTGGGGAACTGCCGCGCTGGCTGCGGGGACGCTCATCAAGGCCTCCGCGGGGGTACCCCTCCTCGTGGCGATGGTTGCGGCGGTCGCCCGGCGGCCGAAAGGTCAGCGCCTTCGTACCGCGGGGGCGCATGCGGCGGTGGCCCTGGTGGTGGCCCTTCCCTTCGTCATCCCGTTCATCCAGGCCGAAGACCCCACCTTGGGCATGGCCGAGCTCTCCACCAGGCAGGGATGGCTCGCGCCGTCGCGATTCGTGCTGGTGATCGCGCGAGGGCTTGCCGGGGCGGTGGGGGGCGAGGTGGCGAGCGACGTCGCCTCGCTGGCGGTCCGTCTGGCGTTCCCGCTGGTGTTCCTGTGGCTCCTGTGGCGGATCCTCAGGCACCTGGGCCGGGCGCCCGCCCGGATCGACCCGGTCCTGGTGGTTGGAGCGGTGGGGTGGGCCAGCCTGCTCTCGTTGCTGGCCTCGCCCGTGCTGCTTCCCTGGTACGTCGCCTGGGTGATCCCGGTGGTGTGGCTGCTGCCTCGAACGGCACGGGGCGGGGCCGTGCTGGTGTCGGTGGCGCTGGCGATCACGGAGCTGGTGGCCGAGCCGAGCCGGGCCCCGAGGGTGTGGGAGGCCATGGTGTTCGGCCTTCATTGGGTGGCCACTCCGATCATGCTCATCGTGCTGGTCCGGTTGGTGATCGATCTACGGCGGCGGTTGTCGCTGGCTCCCGCCTCCGGCTTCCTCGACCCGTTGATGATCGAAGAGATCGAGCTGCCCGGTGGGTCAGGCTCGCGTGAGGGAGCGCTCGCGGCGCTGGGCCCGGAACGCGGCCACGTAGCCCAGCCCACCGAGGACCACCGCGGCGCCTAGCCCTCGGAGGCCTCCCGGAGTCACGCCCAGGCGATCCAGGGCGACGGTGGCGATCACCGCCACGGCGATACCCATTGGGGAGGCAAGCCCGACCAATGCACGAGGACTCCCGCCGGGAACTATCCAGGCCGCCCACCCTCCGCCGAGGACCGTGAGCACGATGAGGGCGCCAAGACAAAGGAGGATCTGAGCGATCGGACCGATCCCAGCGTCATCGCCGACGGGACCCCTTCTTTGTTCGAGGCCCGCTCCCGGGGGCGCCT
Source organism: Actinomycetota bacterium (assembly GCA_036833435.1). Taxonomy (GTDB): domain Bacteria; phylum Actinomycetota; class UBA4738; order UBA4738; family CALAEC01; genus DAITPV01. The sequence continues at coordinate 3,490 of DAITPV010000208.1, forward strand.
GGATCGACACCACCCCGGGTCCGACGGATGTTCCCGTTGCGGAGGCAAGCTCGAATCCCTCCGGGTTGGTCGACCGGAGGACGAAGACCGCGGCGCTCGGGAGAACCGGGGCGGCCTCCCGCAGGTACACCTCCGCGATCCGGTCGTGCTCTCGGTCGCCGGTTCGGGTCACGGTTCCACCGAGGACGTCGACCGGGCGGCCCACCGCGACTCGAACGTCCGGGATCCGCTCGGGTGGCACGCCGACCCGGATCACGTTCAGGGCCTGGGTCACGTGGTACGCGGCCGCGGGTTCGTCGGTGTCGACCACGAAGACCAGCGGCGTCCCGGGAGGCAGCGTTGCTGCCGCCCGACCCGCCACCCGGGCCTCGGTCAAGTCCTCCTCCCCGAAGGACGGCGACTGGCGGAACCACCCGGCGATAGACACTGCCACGAAGACCGCGATGCCCAGCCCTGCGAGGACACGACCCCTGGTTCCCCGCTCGGTCAGGACGGCGACACCGGCCGCCGCGGAGACGGGAACGAAGAACGCGAATTGCAGGAGGCGGTTCGGTGGCCCCCACCCGGTGACCGCCAGGATCACGATTCCCACAGCGGTGAGCGCGGCCCACGACACGCCAACGAGCACGAGGAAGCGCCCTTCCTCATCTCGCGGCCGCTCCGGTGCGGCGACGGCCGCCAGTCCCAGTCCCGTGACCACCGGGATCGCTGCCCGAGCCGCATCTCCGGCGAGCCGCTCGCGGCGGCGGTCCGCGAGGAGATCACGGAGGCCGAGACGGCGGAAGAACCCGTCCTGGGACGTGTCGCCGGGGAAGCGGGCACCCGTTGTGATCCAGGCCCACAGCCCGAGTCCAACGCCGGCCCCGCCCACACCTGCGGCCACCCGTTGGACGTCGGGGAGGCTCCACCACGCCGCCCCC
>DAITPV010000209.1:0-4377 GCA_036833435.1 Actinomycetota bacterium
CCACCCGGCGCCCCTGTCGCGCGGGGGGATCGCGGCGCTGGCGGCATCCGGCGGCCTTCTCCCGTCCCCAACGGCGGTGGTCGTCCTCCTGGGGGCCGTGTCGCTGGGCCGCACGGCGTTCGGGGTGAGCCTCATCGCCGCGTTCGGCCTCGGGCTGGCGGCCGCGCTCGTCGCCGTGGGCATCGCTGCGGTCAAGGCCAGGGACCTGATGGCTCGGCGCGCAAGGCGTCTCGCGGTCGTTCTTCCGATCGCCGGCGCCGCGGTCATCATGGTCGTGGGTCTGGTGGTGGCCACCACCGGCGTGGTCCGGCTGTAGGTCGGGGCGTTCTCAGGCCACGGTGGGAGTCAGCTCGGCGATCACGCACGAGCTCTTCCACCGAGTGATCGCTTCTTGCGGGGGACCGTGGCGGTCCCGACGCCGGTCGGCAAGCATCCCGGCGAGCTGATCGAACTCCGGGCTGGCCGGCTCGATGAGCCGGACCGCCGCGTGGAACCGATCCGCTCGGGTGTCCCGGTACTTCCGGCGGGTCACCACCACCAGCTCCACGGCGTCCGGGAGGCCGGGGATCTGCTGCTCTCCCGCCTCGCGGTCGTCGGAGTGCAGGAGATAGATCCGGCCCTGGTTGAAGGCGAACCACACCGGCACGGCGCGGTCGCGGCCGTTGCTCTCCTCACCGACCCACAGGACGTCGGACTTCTTGATGGCGTCCTCGACGTCGCTCGGCAGGGCCGAGGGCGCCGTGAGCATGGCCTGGAACTCCACCTGGCCCTGGATCTCACCGTCGATCAGGAACGACGCCGCGTAGATCCCCAGCTCCTGTAGCTGGGCGTCATCGACCACGTCGGTGAGCGTGGTGAGGTCCATCTGCCCGGGCATCCTTCGCACCACGGGCTCCGAGGCATAGGCCACCTTGCCGGAGGGGGCTACCAGCTCGAAGTGCTCGGTCACGTAGCCCTGGGGCGCCTTCCACGCGCGGATCACCGTGAAGGGAAAGACCCGCCCCGGAAGGCTGATCGTGTACACGACGGGGATGCCGCCCTCACCGTCGGCCTCCCAGATCCGGCCGTCGAGCACGTTGGCGAAGACCAGCTCGGCCTTGGGCACGGCGGGAAGGATACCAGCGGCGGTTCAGGCCATGCGGGCGAGCCAGAGCCGCGGCTCTTCCAGCTCGGGCACGGACGGCAGGGCCTCCGGCTGGTCCCACATCCGGGCCAGGGTGCGCTCGTCGGTCAGCTCCGCCACCCGGTCACAGAACGCCCGGCCCAACCGGTACTGGTCGAGCTTCATGTCGATCCCCAGGAGCCGCTCGACCGCGCGCTCCTGGTCGCCACGTCCCTCGCGGCGACGAACCATGGCCTCGTCGATGCGGTCGTAGGCGCTCAGGAGGCGCCGGCCGACGACGTCCATCACGTGGTCGGCGTGGCCTTCGGCGGCGGCCATGAACGCCTGGACCCTCCGCAGGAGGAGCTGTTGCTCATCCGAGAGCTCCCCGGCCAGGAACCCCGAGCTTCCCCCGAGCACCTCCGAGAGCTTGTCGGGATCGCTGAGGTCGAGTCCCTCGAGCCGGCGCTCGATGTCCGAGAGGTCGAACTCCAGGCCCTCGGCCACCTCCCGCACCAGGCCGAGGAAGTGATCCTGGACCCACGGGCGCCCGAGGTCGAAGGCGTGGGTGGTCTCGTGCAGGGCCACCCAGGCCCGGAACTCGTCCGCCGGCAGGCTCCATTCCCGCTCGAAGGCGGCCACGTTTGGGACCACGAACAGCAGGCCGGGCTGCTCCCCGCGCGGAAGCGGCAGCTCGTACTGGCCCATCACCCGCTGCGCGAGGTACCCCAGGATCGTGCCCACCTGGGCCCCCATCAGCAGGGGCGCCATGCGATCGAGCATGGCCTCGAACACGTTGGTCCCCTGGGGAACCTCGGGGAGCTCCTCTCGGCGAAGGTCGGCCAGCGCCCGGCTCAATCGCTCCGCTCCGGGTTCGAACAGGCCGCGAAGCCCCTTGATGTTGGCCTCCACCCAGCCCGAGCGGCGCACGGCCTGAACGCGGGTGACCTCGGGCGGCGGGCTCAACCCCGTCAGCTCGGCGACCTCCAGCTCCGACATGCGCACCGCGCCCTCGAACCCCCGCTGGTCCTCCTCGGTGGGCGAGGCCTCCTCCCCGCTCCAGGAGGCGGTGGCGATCCCCACTTGACGGGCCAGCTCCCAGTTGACGGGGCCGGTGCCGGACAGCAGCACCCGCTGGATCTCCCGGAGCAGCGGGACGTCCGCGAGCGGGTCGTCCGGACCCGAGGTCGAGCTCTCGTTCATGACAACTATCATCCCACCATCGTGCGGATCCGCCCCGGGGAACAGGACGACCTGCTGTCGCTGGCCAGGATCTTCGCTCGCTCGGCCACCTATCTGATCGAGCGATACCGTCCCGAGCAGATCGGGCAGTTCCCGGTGGATCCGGAGTCCCGCCTTCCGACCTATCGTCACCTCCTCGAGACCGGGGCGATGTTCGTCGCGGAGGATCCCAACCCCGCGGGATTCGCGGCGGCGGTGATCCGGGACGATGTCTGGTTCCTGTCGCAGTTCTGGGTCCTCCCGGAGCGGCACGCCTCGGGGATCGGGACCTCGCTCCTTGACCACGCTCTGGCATGGGGAGCGGGATCGCGGGCGTTCAGCGTGGTGTCGTCGCCACATCCCGCCGCGCAGCTCATGTATCTCCGAGCCTCGATGTTCCCGCTGTGGGTACAGCACGAGCTGACCCGCGGAGCGTCGGAGCCGCCGGCGATGCCCGCGGGGTTCGACGAGCTGACCGATGACGATCAGTCGTGGGTCGACGATCTCGACCGCGAGGTTCGCGGCATCGCCCGGCCCCAGGACCATGCGTTTTGGCGGAACGCGGGGTCGGGGATGGCCATGCGGCGGAACGGAGGCCCGGCGGGATATGTGTACGTGCTGGCCGATGGGAAGATCGGGCCCGGTGCGGTGCGCGATCCGGGCGATACCGGCACGCTCCTCCAGGCCGCCCTGCATCTGACCGGCGGTGCCGCGACGATCGCGGTTCCCTCGACCAACTGGCCGGCGCTGAACGAGTTGGTGGGGGCAGGCTTCACCCCCATGGGGACGAACACCTTCCTGGCCAGCCGCGCCCTACCCGACGCCAGCCGGTACATCTCCAGCGGCGGCGCGCTCGCCTGAATGGCCTAGCTCCATCGCCCCGATAGAATGGTCGACATGCAGCGCTCCTTCCCCAGCGCTCTCTTTCGGCACGCTCCCCCCCCGCGCGACTCCGACGGGTGGGAGCACGGCCGATGAAGCGCGTTGGGGACCTGGCCATCGACCTGGGGACGGCCAACACCCTGGTGTTCCAGGAGGGCCAGGGCATCGTCTACGACGAGCCCAGCGTGGTGGCCATGGATATGCGGCTGGGAGAGGTCCTGGCCATCGGCCACGACGCCTGGGAGATGATCGGCCGGACCCCGTCTCAGATCGTGGCGGTCCGCCCGCTCCGCCGCGGCGCGATCACCGACTACGAAGTCACCAGTCAGATGATCCGGCACATCCTTCGGCGTGCCGGGGTCACCAGGTTCTCCCGCCCGAAATCGCTCATCTGCGTCCCCTCGGCGATCACCGAGGTGGAACGGCGGGCGGTCCGTGACGCCACTACGTCGGCTGGCGCGCGCTCGGTCTCCCTCATCGAGGAGCCCATGGCCGCGGCGATCGGTGCGGGACTGCCGGTGCACGAGCCCATCGGCAACCTCATCGTCGATGTCGGCGGGGGAACCTCGGAAGTGGCCATGGTGTCGATGGGCGGGATCATCACGATGCGTTCCCTCCGGGTGGGAGGGTTCGACATGGACGAAGCGGTCCAGCGGCACATCCGCCGGGAGTATGGCGTGGCAATCGGCGAGCGAGCCGCGGAGAAGGTGAAGATCGCCACGGGCAGCGCGTACCCGATGGCCGACATGAGTCCTGCTCGGATCAAGGGCCGGGAGATCGCCTCCGGGATGCCCAAGATCGTGGAGATCGCCCCCGAGGAGCTGCGCGAGGTCATCAACGAGCAGGTCGCCGCCGTGGTGAACGCGGTGAAGGCCTGCCTGGGGGAGAGCGACCCCGAGCTGGGGCACGACATTCTGGAGCGGGGCATGTTCCTCACCGGCGGTGGCGCGCTGCTCCAAGGTCTGGACACCCGGATCTCGCACGAGTGCGAGGTGCCGGTCCACCTCACCGACCATCCCCTCCAGACGGTGGTGCTCGGGGCGGGGAAGTGCCTGGAGCTGCTCAGCCAGGGAGCCGGGCTGTTCGGCGGCTCACCCTGGTTGCGCTGAAAGGGAACCGTGACGTTCTCGATCGTCGCGGTGGCAGCGGGTGAGGTCGGGGTGGCGGTGGCC
>DAITPV010000210.1:0-4370 GCA_036833435.1 Actinomycetota bacterium
GCCCCGGAACACCGGGGACGTCCTCCGCCGGTATCGGCGGGTGCTGGTGCCCGAGATGAACACCGGGCAGCTGACCAAGATCGTCCGGGCGGAGTTCCTTGTGGACGTCCAGGTGTTCAGCAAGGTCCAGGGCCAGCCCATCCTGGCGGAGGAGCTGGAAGAAGAGATCATCAGGAGGCTCGGGTGACGGAGGGGAACGGCCACCTGGGGAACGGTCAGCAGGGCGACGGCGAGGCCACAACCGAGCTGACCTTCACCAAGAAGGACTTCGTCAGCGACCAGGAGCCTCGGTGGTGCCCGGGGTGCGGGGACTACGCGATCCTGTCCACCGTCCAGGGGTTCCTCCCCGAGGTTGGAGTGGAGCCTCACAAGATGGTGTGGGTGGCCGGGATCGGGTGCGCCGGCCGGTTCACGTACTACATCGACACCTACGGGGTTCACGGCATCCACGGCCGCGCGCCGGCGCTGGCCACGGGGATCGCCACGGCCCGCCCCGACCTGTCGGTGTGGGTGGCTACCGGTGACGGTGACGCCCTGTCGATCGGGGGCAACCACCTCATCCACGCGCTGCGCCGCAACGTGAACATCAAGATCCTGCTGTTCAACAACCAGATCTACGGGCTGACCAAGGGCCAGTACTCGCCGACCAGCGAGGAGGGCAAGGTCACCAAGTCCACGCCGTTCGGGTCGCTCGACCACCCGTTCAACCCGGTGGCCCTGGCCATCGGCGCTGAGGCGGCTTTCGTGGCGCGGACCATCGACAACGACCGCAAGCACTTCACCGACGTGCTTCGCGCTGCGGCCAGTCACGAGGGAGCCGCGTTCATCGAGATCTACCAGAACTGCAACGTGTTCAACGATGGTGCGTTCGCCGCGGTTCGAGACAAGCAGCACGGGGCCCAGAAGAACCAGATCCGCCTGCAGCACGGGGAGCCGATCCGGTTCGGAGACCAGAACGAGCGGGGAGTGGTTCAGAAGCCCGACGGCAGCCTGGAGATCGTGGACGTCGAGTCGACCGGGGAAGAGCATCTGCTGGTCCACGACGCTCACCGTGAGAACCCGGCGCTGGCCTTTTCTTTGGCCCAGCTGGCTCACCAGCCCACCGGGCCCACCCCCATCGGGATCTTCCGCGATGTTCGGCGTCCGGTGTACGGCGAGGCCATGGAGCGCCAGCTCCAGGTGGCCAAGGACCAGCTCGGTGAGGGGGACCTGGCCAAGCTCCTCCACGCCGGGGATACCTGGACCGTCGAGTAGGAACCCCCCCGTATTCCCCGTCAGGCCCCTGACCAGGGGATTTGCGGCCCGATGCTAAGATTATGAACACCGGGAAAGGGGCCAGCGGGGGACGGCCTGCGCCCCGTAAGGGTCAGAACTGGCGGTTCAAGGGAGACTGGGAACATGGCGAAAGAAGCCAGACGGACAACGCCCGAGCCCAGGGAACCGGACATCGAAGAGCCGGAATCAGGCAGGAGCTGCAGCGTCTGCGAGACGAAGCTGTCCTCCTACAATCCCGGGCCCAACTGCTGGCAGCACACCATCGGCTACCCCTGGCGGGGACCGTCGGCCAAGCCCCGCTACGACTGACGGCCCCCTGCAGAGAATCCCGGCCGTGACCGGCTGGAGCCCATCGTCCGACGCCATCGTGGCCGAGGTGGCCGGAGACGTGGCCGTCCTGCGCCTCAATCGCCCAGAGGTGCTCAACGCCCTGACCGTCGAGATGCTCACGGATCTGAGCGCCGGCCTCCGGTGGTACGGAACCGGCGGCCGATCTCGCGGAGTGGTCCTCACCGGCCAGGGGCGGGCCTTCTCCTCCGGCGACGACCTGAAGATCACCGAGGAGCTCGAAGAGGCCACCTTCGAGACCCTGATCGGAGCGTTCCAGGACGTCACCCGGGCCATCTTCGAGACCGAAGCGCCGGTGGTCGCGGCGCTCAACGGCATCGCCGTGGGCGGCGCCGCTGAGATCGCCTGTGCCAGCGACCTGCGCGTGGGTGGGCCGGCTTCGGAGTTCCTGTTCCCGGAGAACGGGCTGGGACTGACCATCTCCAACGGCTCGACGGTTATCCTTCCGGCCCTGGTGGGACTGAGAGCGATCGGGCTGATCCTGCTGGGCGAACGGATCGACGCGGGCCGGGCCCGGAAGCTGGGGCTCATCGATGTGTGGGTCGAATCCGGCGCCGTGGCCGACGAGGCCTGCCGGATCGTTGAGCGCTTCGGCGAGGCCACCCCGCTCCACCTCCGGATGCTCCGGCTCCCGGTCGAACGGGTCGAGCGAGCGCTGCGGGACGAGCGCGACGCGGCCATGGAAGCCTGGAAGCGCGGCCTTCCGCAACAGGGGATCCGCCGATTCCTGGAGCAACGCGCCCGGGGGTAGCGTGAACATGGATCCGGGCGTCGAGAGCCTCGGCCACCTGATCGATCGGTGCTCAGAAGCGTTCCCCGATCAAGACTTCCTGTCGTTCGGCGACGGAACCACCTGGCCGTACCGGACGTTCCACGAGCGGGTGGGGAGGGCCCGCGGGCTCCTGGCCTCGGCGGGGGTCGGTCCGGGGGACCGGGTGGCCCTGATGATGAAGAACTCCCTCTTCTATCCCACGGCGTGGCTCGGGGTGGTCACCCTGGGAGCCGTGGCGGTTCCCGTCAACAGCAGGCTGGGACCGGAAGACGCGGCGCACATCGTGGGCCACAGCAACGCTCGGCTGACGGTGTGCGATGCGTCGACAGCTCCAGTCGCCCGGAAGGTGGGCGGCGACGAGGTGATCGAGGTGGGGACCCAGGAGCACGCCCCCGATGTCCTGTTGGCCGCCGAGCCGGTTCCCGGCGCGTCGTGCACCGGCCGCACGCTGGCCAACGTCCAGTACACCTCGGGGACCACGGGGTTTCCCAAGGGATGTCTCCTGACCCACGGGTACTGGCAGTGGATGGGACACGTGGCCGTGAGCCTCCTGAAGCTCGGGCCGGGGAAGCGGCTCCTCTGTGCGCAACCGTTTTCGTACATCGACCCGCTGTGGCAGGTGGTGGCCACCCTTCGGTCCGGAGCGCACATGGTGGTCCTGGACGGCTTCCACCCGTCGACGATGATGCGCGACGTCGCCGAGTGGAAGATCTCCGCGTTCTATTGCCTGGGCGCAATGCCGACGCTGCTGCACAAGCAGCCGGCTGCGCGGTGGGACCGGGACCACGTCCTCGAGCGCGTGTCGTGCTCAGCCATCCCCCCCGACATCCATGCGGCGATCGAGGAACGGTGGGGGGTCCCGTGGTTCGAGGCCTTCGGAATGACCGAGTCCGGGATCAACATCGCCGTCCCCGACGAGGAACACGACGAGCTCGTTGGCTCGGGATCGATCGGACGGCCGCTCGAGCATTGCGAGGCTTCGGTGGTGGACGAGGAGGGACGCGACCTGCCGCCCGGCATGGTGGGCGAGCTCCGTCTTCGCGGCCAGGGGCTCATGGAGGGATACCTGGACGACGCCGAGGCGACCGACAGGTTCTTCCGAGACGGGTGGGCCCATACCGGAGACCTGGCGGAGATGGACGAGGAGGGCCGGATCTATCTTCGAGGGCGGATCAAGGAGATGGTCCGCCGGGGCGGGGAGAACATCTCGCAGGCCGAGGTGGAGTTCGCCCTCCAGGCCCACCCAGACGTCCTGGCCTGCGCGGTGGCCTCCGTTCCCGACGAGATCATGGGGGAGGAGGCCAAGGCCTACGTGGTCCCGATGTCCGGTCGCCGACCCGAGCCGGACGCACTCCACACCTTCCTGAGCGCCAGGCTCGCGCCGTTCAAGGTCCCTCGCTACTACGAGCTCCGCGACGCGCTCCCGCGAACCCCTTCTGAGCGCGTGGCCAAGGGCCGGCTCGAGGACGGCCGGACGTCGTGGCGAGATGGAACGTACGACGCCCGTGCAGGCCGATGGCTATGAGCCGGGGTAGGTGATCACCTCCACCGACTCGGCCAGGCCGGTGGCGGCGGCCTCGCCGAGCGGCATCGGCTTGTATCGCCACTGCTCGTAGAGCGCCAGCTGATCCTCGTAGTGCTCGTGTTCCTGCCCAAGCAGGTTGATGAACCCGCTCTGGCCGGGAGGGATCACGCTGCCGGCCTTCACCTCGGCCTGGCCCAGCGGACCGGTGCGGATGGGCCGAGTCAGGTAGGTGACCACGTGGTTGTAGGTCCCCCGGTCCATCTCGATGAGATCGGGGACGTCCCCGGGCATCCCGGAGTCCGGCGAGGCGTCGGCGCCGGCCTCTCCCTGCGCCAGGTCCGTGAACAGGTCGGCGTTGAGCCGCTGATAGTGCTCGTAGGTGACCTCCTGCCGCCAGGTAGCCGGATCCTCGCTCTCGAACTCCGCGGCCAGCCCGGCAACGGCTTCCTC
>DAITPV010000211.1:0-4358 GCA_036833435.1 Actinomycetota bacterium
TGGAGCCGGGTCCGGTCCGCCAGCCAGGGCGTCAGGACTTCGGCCGGCACCGGGCGGCTGAGGTGGAAGCCCTGGGCGACCGGACATCCCAGTCGATTCAGCTGGTCCCACACGGCCGCGCTCTCCACTCCCTCGGCGACCACCTGGAGTCCCAGGTTGCGTCCGAGGTCGATCGTCGACCGCACGATCACCGCGTCGTTCTCGTCATCGGTCATCCCCATGACGAACGAGCGGTCGATCTTCAGCTCGTGGACGGGCAGCCTCTTGAGGTAGGCCAGCGAGGTCTGCCCGATCCCGAAGTCATCGATGGCCAGGCCCACGCCGACGGCGCTCAGCCGGCGGAGCACCTCCGCGACGCGGAGCGGCTCTTCCATGATGGCCGTCTCGGTGATCTCGAGGACCAGATCGCTCGGCTGAACCCCGTGCGTCTTGAGGAGATCCAATACCTGCTCGGGGAACGTGGGGTCGTGGAGGTTGCGGACGGAGAGGTTCACGGCCACTGGAACGCGGATACCGGAGTCGCGCCATGCTCGCTGCTGGGTCAGGGCCTGCTCGAGCACCGATCGGGCCAGGGGCCCGATCAGGGCGGTGGGCTCCGCCAGTGGGATGAACTCGTCTGGTGGGATGAGCCCCCGGCCGGGATGCTGCCACCTGGCCAGCGCCTCGACGCCCACCACCTGCCCCCCGCGGACCTCGGCCTTGGGCTGGTAGTGCAGGACCAGCTGGCCCTCCGAGATCGCGTGCCGGAGCTCACCGAGGAGTCGCAGGCGGTCCGGGCTGTACCGGTCCCGGGCCTCGGCGTACAGCTGATACCCGCTCCTGGCCTCCTTGGCCACGTACATGGCCACGTCGGCTCGTCGCAGGAGCGCGTCGACCTCGTCACCGTGCTCGGGGAACGTGGCGATCCCCACGCTGGCCTCCATCTCCAGGGTCACGTTGGGGAATGCGAACGGCCGGTCGAGCGCCGACAGGAGCTTGGCGGCCACCTGGGGAGCCTCGTTCCCGTGGGTCAGCTCCGGAAGGAGGATGCCGAACTCATCTCCTCCCAGGCGAGCCACGGTGTCGGCCTCGCGGAGTGAGTCGCGGAGCCGGGGCCCGACTTGCTGCAGGAGCATGTCGCCGGTCTGGTGTCCCAGGGTGTTGTTGATCTCCTTGAACCGGTCCAGGTCCAGGATCATGACCGCCAGCGAGGCACCGGTGCGCTTGGCCGCACGGATGGACTGCTCGACCCGCTCACGGAACAGCAGGCGGTTGGGGAGGTTGGTCAGGGGATCGCGCAGGGCCAGCCGAGCATTCTCCTCGGCCTGACGCCGGAGACGCTTGGCGGCCCCCCCCACGATCGGGAGCAGCATTGCGTACAGGAGCACCAGTCCGCCCAGCAGGACCAGGTACTGGCGACGGGTGACCTGGTCGATGGCCTGCTCGATCGGCAGGTAAGACAGGTACATCTCGAACGCTCCCGCCGGCTCGGAAGCCTCGTCGAACCGGATGGGGACGTACACCTCCAGCAGACGCCCGAACTGCTGCTCGGTCTGCTGCTCCTCCTCGTCGAGGCTGGTGATCTCGGATGCCAGCTCGCCTTCGAGGGCCTCGTGCAGGTCCTCCGACACCGGGAAGGTCTGGCCCACGATCTCCGATTCATCCGAGTAGATGACCCGCCCCTGAGCGTTCCAGATCTTGATCCTGGGGACCTCGCCGCCGATCAGGCCGCCCCGCAGGGTCTGATCGAGCGCCTGGAACCGAGCGGGGTCGAGCCCCTGGCTGAGGTCCTCCGGCTCCAGGAGAGGCTGGATCCCCAGCCGGGCCACCAGCTCTGCCGACCGGCTGGCGTCCTCCACCACCTGGTCTCGGATCGAGGCGCCGACCGTGCGGCCCAGAAGCAAGCCGAGCAGGGCGATGGGGATGATGCTGAGGATCGCGAACTTCTGGAGAAGGCTCATCCCTCGCATGTCGTGGTGGGGTTGTTCGGGGACCCCGTTTCTGAAATCGGCAGGAACCGGGGGGACCCTTAACGGGCCCCTGCGGCCGTCAGATCGGGGGGTCCGCTCGTCCGGTGATGTCGTTGCTGGACTACTCCTGCCGAGCTACCCCCCCGAACCCCCCGGAGACGAGGCCGGAGAGGCCGGAGGCTGGTTTCGCTCGTCCACGGTGAGGCCCAGCGAGAGCTGTTTGATCGCCAGGGCCACCAGGACCACCAGGATCAGGATGATGGTGATGAGGGTGAACCGCCGCACGGATCAGTGCGAGCGGGCTGTGAGGGTCATCGGGCGCCACCAAGGTCGAGGGCCACCGCGCTGATCTCCCGGGCCAGAGCCTCCACGCCGGACATCTTGGGGATGCACACCAGGACCCCGGCCTCCCGAGCGCGTTCCTCCACCTCTTCGTCGATGTATGCCGAGTACAGGATCACCTGCTGGTCGGGGCGGCCCTCCCGGATGTGCCTGGTGGCCTCCAGCCCGTCCATCTCCGGCATCTTGAGGTCCATGACCACCACGTCCGGATCGACCTCGATCGCCTTCCGCACCGCATCGAGCCCGTTCGCCGCCTCACCGGCGACCTCGAACCCGTGCAGGCCCAGGATGTCCACCAGCATGGTTCGGACGTGCTCGGTGTCGTCGACGATCAAGAGGCGGATGCTCACGTCCGGGCTCCCAGTCGCCGCTCGCAGAACTCCCGGTTGCGCACCAGGATCTCCTTCACTGCGGCATCGTCGCCCATGTACTGCCGAAGGTCGAGCTCCAACGAGATGGTGCCTCCGAACCCGTCGTCGACCACCTCGTCGAGGAGGGCGGCCAATGGGAGGACCCCCTCGTCCACGGGCAGGTGGGAGTCCCACCCCTTCCCGGCGTTGTTCGACAGATGGAAGTGGAGCACCTTGGTTCGATACCGGTGATAGGCGGCCACGATGTCGTAACCCGCGACGGCCAAGTGGCTGGTGTCGAGCACCAGATGGGTGTACCGGTCAAGGTCCTCGAAGTCCTGGCTGGCGTGGAACCGAAGGCCGCGGTCCCCGCGGATCTTGAGGGGGAACATGTTTTCCACCGCGATGGTGATCCCCGCCCGGGCCGAGTACTCCGCCAGGCTCTCGGCGATCCATCGCCGGTACTTGACCTGCCACCGGTACGGAGGGTGGACCACCACCAACGGGATCTCCGCCTGTTCCGCAACCTGGGTCGCCCGATAGATCTTGCCGATGGGGTCGGCGCCCCACACGCGCCGGGTGAGCAGCAAGAAAGGAGCGTGGATCGCCTCGATCGTCAATCCGTATTCCGTCGCCAGCTCCGACATGGTCCGGGCGTCCTGGGTGGCGGGGTCGGAGGTCACCATCACCTCCACGCCTTCGTAGCCGGCCTCCCGGGCGTGCCTGAACGCTTCTCGAAGCGGATGACGGAAGAACGGAGCCGTCGAGAGCAGCAGCCGTGGAGCCGCGATGCTCATGGTTTCTTCCGGTCCAGTCATTCTATGGATGCCCATTCATACCGTCAAAGAAACCCTAGGGGAACACGGGATGGACGGGATGGACGGTTCAACTAGGGGCGGGGAGGCGGACGCCGAACCGGGAGCCTCGGGGAAGGGCCGGCTCGTACCAGACGTCGCCGCCCTGGGCCAGAGCCAGCCCCCGGACGATCGACAGCCCCAGCCCCGTTCCGCCCGCGCTGGTGGGCCCCGCCTGCGCGAACTTCTGGAACAGGCGGGGGACGAACTCTTCCGGCACCCCATCTCCCTGATCCCTCACTACGATGTCGACCCACCCGTTCCGACCTTGGGCGTCCACGGCCACCGGGGGCGAGCCGTACTTCAGCGCGTTGGCCAGGTAGTTGGTGAGGATCTGGTGAACGTGGTCGGGGTCGGCTGCCACGCGGAGCCCCTCGGGCGCCTCGATGGCGATATCCGGGGTGCGGTCCGCGAACACGGATACCGCCTGGGTGATCGCTCCGGTCACGTCGATCTGAACGGGACGCGTCTCCAGGGCTCCCGCCTCGATCTTCGACATCGTCAGCAGGTCGTCCACCAGCCTGGTTAGCCGCTGGGCCTGGTCCTCGATCAACGCCAGGTGGTCTCGCTTGTCGTCGTCGGAGATGCGGTCCCAGTGGGCCAACAGGGTGCTGGCGAACCCCAGCACCGAGGTCAGCGGCGTCCGGAGCTCGTGCGAGGCCACCGCGACGAAGTGGCTCTTCATCTCGTCGGCCGCCTTGAGCTCGGTGTTCGCCTGCCGAAGCTCCGCCGCGGTTCGCTCCAGCTCCTTCTCGGTCTTCCGACGCTCCGCGAGCTCCTGCTGGGCGGCGGAGTAGAGCCGGGCGTTGTCCAGGGCCAGCGAGGCCAGGCGGCTGTACCGGGTCAGGAGGTCGATGTCCTCC
>DAITPV010000212.1:0-4292 GCA_036833435.1 Actinomycetota bacterium
GGTCTGCGGCTCGGTGACGACATCGCCTTCGCACTCGACGTCGCCGCCAGCGAGGTCGCCGAGCTGGGCACGTACGCCCTCGACGGCGCCAGCCGTGACGGTGACGCCATGGTCGCCTACTACGATGACCTTCTGGACGGCTTTCCCATCGTCTCCCTGGAGGATCCCCTGGCCGAGGACGACTGGGACGGATGGCGCGCGGCAACCGAGGCCCTGGGGGGCCGGACCCAGCTCGTTGGGGACGACCTGTTCGTGACGAACCCCGATCGCCTGGCTCGGGGCATCGATGAGGCCGTGGCCACCGCGATCCTGGTGAAGCCGAACCAGATCGGCACGCTGAGTGAGACGCTGGACGTGGTGAGCCAGGCGGTCCAGGCGGGATACGGCCGGGTGATCTCCCACCGCTCGGGAGAGACCGAGGACGTGACCATCGCGGACCTGGCGGTGGCCACGGGCGCGGGCCAGATCAAGGCCGGAGCACCTTCTCGCGGGGAGCGGACGGCCAAGTACAACCGGCTCCTCCGGATCGAGGAGGACCTGGGCGAGTCGGCCCGGTTCGCCGGGGCCACGCCATACCGGAGGGTGGCGAAGTGAGCGCTCACACCGGGGCGGAACGAGGACGGCTGAGGATCACCGGCCGCGCCGTGGTCCTCGCCGGCGTCGTGCTGCTCCTGATCGTCGCCTCCGCGGGCGTGCTGCGGCAGTTCTTCGACCAGCGAGCGGAGATCGACCGGCTCGAACAGCAGGTGGAGTCGTTGGTCCAGGAGCGTGGCGACCTGAGCCGGCAGATCGAGCGGCTGCACGATCCCGAATACCTGGAGCGGCTGGCCCGGGAGTGCTTGGGCATGGTCCGGCCGGGCGAGATCGCCTTCGTGGTTCCCACCGAAGAGGGAGAAAGCTCCGAACCAGCTCGCTGCTGACCGCCGTTTTGACAGGTCGCGGCCCGACGCGTATCAATGGGATCGGGAAAAGGGGGTACCACCATGCGCGGAACTCGTCTCCTGGCGGGCCTTGCGGCCCTGTCGATCGCCGGAGCGGCCTTTGCGGCCACCATCTCCTGGTCGTCGGACATCGCCACGCCGGCCATCCGTCCACCGTCCCCGGCCTCACTCGGCGACCTGGCCATGCCGTTCGTGGAGAACCGGGGCCAGGTGGACCCTCAGGCCCACTACTACCTGCAGAGCGAGGGGAGTTCTGTGTTCTTCACCCCCCGGGGCCTGGCGTTGTCTCTGGAGGACACCCGGGGCACGGCTCAGCGGTGGGGGCTTCGCCTGGGCTTCGTCGATGCGGCGCGGGTGGAGCCCGAGGGCCGGGCGGCCACGTCCACCATCGTCAGTTCGTTCACCGGGGACGCGTCTGACTGGGTGACGGGTGCTCCGACGTTCTCGCGGATCGCCTACCGGGACCTGTGGCCGGGCATCGACCTGCTGTACTCGGGGACCGGCCGCAGCCTGAAGTACTCCTTCCTGGTCGACCCCGGCGCCGATCCGTCGGACATCCGCTTGGCCTGGCGAGGAGCCTCCGACGTTCGGTTGATGGACGGGGTTCTGCATGTCGCCACCCCTGCCGGAAGCCTCACAGACCAGTCACCCCTGGTGTTCCAGGGAGTCGGGGAACAGCGCGTGGAAGTCCCGGCCGCGTATGAGCTCGATGGAGGGACCTACGGCTTCGACCTGGGGTCGTACGACCGTTCCCGTCCCCTGGTGATCGATCCCGCTCTGGCGTACGCGGGCTACATCGGCGGAGCCCTCGGCGAAGGAGCCCAGGATGTGGCGGTGGACGGCGCGGGAAACGCCTACGTGGTGGGAAACACGGAGTCGACGGCGACGACCTTCCCGGAGACCGTGGGCCCGGATCTGTCGGAGAACGGTGGCGAGGACGCGTTCATCGCCAAGGTCAACCCGGCCGGCACCGCGCTGGTGTACGCCGGGTACATCGGCGGTGACCAGGACGACGCGGCCAACGGAGTGGCGCTGGACGCCGCCGGCGCCGCGTACGTTACTGGCCGCACCGAGTCGCCCGAGGCCACGTTCCCTGACTCGGTGGGCCCCGACCTCGGCTACAACGGGGACTTCGACTCCTTCGTGGCCAAGGTTGCCCCGAACGGGATGTCCCTGGAGTACGCCGGGTACATCGGCGGAGGGCTCGACGACTTCGGCAATGCGATCGCGGTGGACGGCGCCGGAGCCGCGTATGTTGCGGGCCGCACGTTGTCGGATGAGAACACGTTCCCGGTGGCGGGAGGCCCGGACCTGACCTACAACGGCGGTGACGATGCATTCGTGGCCAAGGTGGCCCCGGGTGGTGCCAGTCTTCAGTACGCGGGATACGTGGGCGGAGATCAGGTGGACGTGGCGTTCGGGATCGACGTGAACGGGTCCGGGAACGCCTTCGTCGCCGGAGATACCGACTCCGACGAGAACTTCTTCCCCGACGGCGACGGGTTCGGGACCGTGCCCGGGCCCGATCAGCTCCACGGCGGGAACACCGACGCCTTCGTGGCCAAGGTGATCGGGACGGGAACGTCGCTCGACTACGCGGGCTACGTGGGCGGCACGAGCTTCGACTTCGGGACGGACGTTGCGCTGGCGCCGGGCGGGCGGGCCACCGTGGTCGGGTTCACCGCGTCGGACGAGGCGAGCTTCCCGGTCCTCGTGGGACCGGACCTCACCAAGAACCCGAACGACGACGCATACGTGACTCGGGTCAACGAGGCGGGCTCCGCCTTCCTGTACTCGGGGTTCATCGGCGGTGACGGGATGGACTTCGCGAACGGGGTCGCCGTGGATCTGAGCGGAGCGGCCTATGTCACCGGGTACACGACCTCCGACCAGACGACATTTCCGGTTTCCGTTGGCCCCGACCTGACGTTTAACGGAGGCGCCCAGGATGCGTTCGTCACCAAGGTGAACCAGACCGGAAGCAACCTGGCTTACGCGGGATACATCGGCGGTGCGGGTGATGACGCCGGCAACAACGTGGCCCTCGACCCCGGAGCGAGCGCCTACGTGGCCGGGTTCACGACCTCAGGCGAAGCCACCTTCCCTGACGGCGACGGGTTCGGCTCGCTGCCCAGCATCGACAACACCTACAACACGACGGGGGACGCCTTCGTGGCCAAGGTGGAGACCACCGAGTCCTGCCAGAACAAGCTGGTCACGCATCTGGGCGGTGACGGCGACGACGCGCTCACCGGAACAGCCGGTCCCGACGTGGTCCTGGCAGGCGCCGGGAACGACACGATCAACACTCAGGGTGGCGACGACACGATCTGCGCCGGGGCGGGGAACGACACCGTTGACGCCGGCGCGGGGAACGACCAGGCCTCCGGGGAGGAAGGGAACGACATCCTGGGCGGCGGCGGAGGGAACGACGCCGTGCCCGGAGGATCCGGAAACGACATCGGCGACGGCGGCGGTGGCACCGACACGGTGACCGGCGGCGCTGGGAACGACAACCTCAAGGGTGGCGGCGGCAAGGACCGGGTCCAGGGAGAGGACGGCGACGACAGCCTCAACGCCGGCGGAGGGCCCGACACCGCCCAGGGAGACTCGGGCAACGACAAGGTCCGCGGTGGCGGCGGCAAGGATCTGACCACCGGTGACGCAGGGAACGACGTGGTTTCCGGCGAGGGAGGGGCGGACAAGGTCAAGGGAGGGGCCGGACGGGACACCGTGAGCGGCGGAGGCGGCAAGGATCGGGTCGGGGGTCAGAAGGGCAACGACCGGGTCAAGGGGCAGGGTGGCCCAGACGCGCTGAGCGGCGGCCCGGGCAAGGACTTCTGCTCTCAGGGCGGCGGCAAGGGGGCTGCCAGGAAGTGTGAGCAGGGCCCGGCCTCGTAGCCCTTGGGGGGTCGCGGCCGGTGTTGACGTTCACGCTGGCCGGGTGGGACACTTGGGCCCTTGTCCGCGGGGTCCGGGTGGCCCCGAATCGAGAGGAGTGCAGGATCGCGGAGCTAGAGATCGGGGCGGTCGTCGATGGGACCGTCCAGCGGATCACCCCCTACGGCGCGTTCGTGGAGCTCGAAGGGGGGAAGGTGGGACTCATCCACGTCTCCCAGATCGACCGGAACTACGTCAAAGACGTACGAGAGCATCTTCGTGAGAACGACCGTGTGCAGGCCAAGGTCACGGCCATCAAGGAAGACGGCAAGATCGACTTGTCGATCAAGGCCCTCCAGGACCCTCCGCCCCGGGCGCTGAGGAAGGGGCGGGACCCGGACTTCGAGCAGAAGCTCCGCCGGTTCATGCGCCAGAGCGAGGAGCGCCAGGTGGACTTCCGGCGCTCCATCG
>DAITPV010000213.1:0-4252 GCA_036833435.1 Actinomycetota bacterium
TCGAGGATGATCGGGAGCGCCTCGTCAGACCCGACATAGCCGACGATTCCGCACATGAGGAGGGAATGATACAGGAGCGGCGGTTCCCCCCTCGGGGGGGTCAGGCCCGGAGGGCTTCCTCGACGGCCGAGGCGACCGCCGAGGCGTGGAGGCGGGCCTCGTCCTCCGTCTCCGCTTCCACCATCACCCGAACGACCGGCTCGGTCCCCGAGGCCCGGACCACGACCCGGCCGCGACCGCCGAGCCCTTCCTCCGCGGCGGCCACGGCCTCGGCCACCGCTGCCGACCCGTCCAGGGCTCCCGGATCGCTCACTCGGACGCTCTCCAGGACCTGAGGGAATCGGGACATCGTCGACGCGAGCTCACCCACCGTGGCTCCGCGGCGGGCCGCCAGCGAGAGGAACTTCACCGCCGTGAGCAGGCCGTCCCCGGTGGTGGCGTGGCCCCTGAAGATCACGTGCCCCGACTGCTCCCCGCCCAGCACCGCCCCCGACCGAAGCATTTCCTCGAGCACGTAGCGGTCCCCCACCTTGGTCTCCACCACCGAGATCCCGGCTTCCTCCATGGCCTTCCGGAACCCCAGGTTGGCCATGACCGTAACCACCACCGTGTTCCCGGCCAGCGTGCCAGCCTCCTTCATCGCGACCGCGCAGGCGGCGATGACCTGGTCGCCGTCCACGACGTTCCCTTCCCCGTCGGTGAACAGGGCTCGATCCGCGTCGCCGTCGTGGGCCACCCCGGCATCGGCGCCCAGGCTTCGGACGGCATCGGCGACCACCTCGGGGTGCGTGGCTCCGCACCCCACGTTGATCCGGGACCCGTCCGCGTCGTCGTTCAGCGCATGGACATCGGCACCCAGGCGGCGAAGGATCTCTGGGGCCAGGCGGTACGCCGCTCCGTTCCCGCAGTCGACCACCACCCGCATCCCGTCCAGCGGTCCGTCCGCCGCGGACTCCAGGTGGTCCAGGTACCGATCCACCTCGGCGGCCACGTCGGTGACCCGGCCGACCTCGGCGCCCTCCGGCCGGGGGCCGTTTCCTTCCCGAAGGAGGCGCTCGATGCGGTCCTCGGTGTCGTCGGGAAGCTTCATCCCCTCGCCGGAGAAGAACTTGATCCCGTTGTCCTCCGGGGGGTTGTGGGAGGCGGAGATCACGGCTCCGGCCCGGGCTCCCACATCCATGGTCATGAACGCCACGGCCGGGGTGGGAACCACGCCGGCACGGAGCACGTCTCCGCCCGCGGAGCACACCCCCGCGGACAGCGCGGCCTGGAGCATGGGACCCGAGAGCCGGGTGTCCCGCCCGATCAGGATGGCGGCCCGGCCTCCTCCGCCCAGGACGTCCACCGCTGCGCGGCCGAGCGCGAAAGCCAGCTCGGGGGTGAGGTCCCGGTTGGCCACGCCTCGAACGCCGTCGGTGCCGAACAGGCGCGTCACCCGGATATCCTAGCCACGGCGTGTGAGGGAGCCGGGCGACCGGCCGCTAGCGGCCCTTGGCGGGCGCCCGGCGGATCCGCAGCTTGTATCGCCCCTCCTGCGCGAACGCAGTGACCTGGACGAAGTGCGTCCCCCGGCCGGCCGTGAACACCACCTGCTCCTGGCCGTCGGCGCCCTCGCTTGATGCCCGCAGTGAGCAGGGCCCGCGGCCGGTGAAGCACCCTTCCTCGAACTGCCAGATCTCCAGGGTGCCCGGATCGAAGACGTACAGGTCCAGGTCCGCCTTCCGGGGCCCGTCCAGGGTGACCTCGTACCGTTTCCCCCGGCGGAGCCGCTTGCTGTAGACGTCGTGGGTGTCCTCCGGCCAGTCGACCGATCCCTTCCGGACCTTCTTGAGTGGCAGGGCTCCCTCGATCTGCCCGTCGGTGATCGGCGACATGTCCGCGGTCGATCCCGTGAGCGCCGCATCCGCCTCCACCCGGCCCCCGGACCTGGTGAACAGCCCCGCGGCCGCCGGCTTCGGCCGAAGCAGCACGTCGAGGTACGAGTGCATCGTGGTCACCGCCGCCGGAATCTCGACCGTGCTCATGATGCGGTTCTTGACGTCGAGTGGACTATCGGCCGGGTTCGCCGACTTGACCAGCCCCGCAAGCCCGGCGACCGTGGGAGAGGCCATCGACGTCCCCGTGTAGGTGGCGTACCCACCGCCGGGGATGGTGCTGAGCACGTCCGTGCCCGGCGCCGCCACGTCCACGCTCTGCCTCCCGAAGCTGGCGTAGGAGCACCGCGCCCTCGATCGCCCCGTGAGGACGCAGGCGGTGCCGTAGCCGTACTCGTCATGGTGGTTCGAGGCCGTCACCGCCAGGATCTGGGGAACCGTGTAGCTGGACGGGTAGTTGGGCGATGACACGGCCGAGCTGACTGCCATTGACAGGTCGTTGTCCAGGCCGGAGTTGCCGGAGGCCACCACCATCAACAGACCGGCGGCACCCGCGTCCACGAAGGCCTGGCGCTCGATGGCCGACCATCCCGGACCCCCGAAGCTGATGTTGACGATCTGGGCGCCTTCCTGCCTGGCGTAGGCCAGCCCCGCGACCTCGTCCGCCATGGTGGCCACCATCTCCGGGACCCCATCCCCGTTGGTGTCGATGTCGTCGGTCATCTTCACGGTCATGACCCTGCAACCCGGGGCCCCCGGCCCATCTCCGCCGCAGACGCCGGCGATGCCGGTTCCGTTGTTCCGGGTCGCTGCGGCGATGCCCGCAACGTGCGTGCCGTGATCGAACCCCTCGGCGGTGGATGGACCGAGGAGCGAGGAGTCGTTCTCGCCCACGTCCCATCCGTTGGCGTCGTCGACGAACCCATTGCCGTCGTCGTCCACGCCGTTGCCGGGGACCTCACTCGGGTTCTGCCACACGCTGGCCTGGATGTCCGGGTGCCCGGTGTCCACCCCCGTGTCGAGGATGGCGATGACCACCCCGGGGTCTCCCGTCTCCACGTCCCAGGCGGTGGACGCATCGATGTCGGCTCCCGCCGTGCCGTTGGCGGCACCGGCACCGTCGCCCAGCGCATGGCTCTGGCCTGAGTTGAGGAGGCTCCACTGCTGTGCGAACTCGGGATCGTTGGGTACGGCCATGGGGAACCGGTACCAGTTCGGCTCGGCCGCCTCGACCAAGGGATCCCGGCGGTAGGCGGCCACCGCCTCCTCCACCGAGGTCTCCGGGGAGAGCTGCACCAGCTCCACCCCCCGGTCGGGTCGGCTCTCGGTCACGGCGTCGAGCTCGGCGTGGATGCCCCGGGCTTCCAGTCGGGAGACGCCAGGCCGGAATCGGACCACGACCTCACCGGGGGCCCAGCGGGCCGTTCGCGTCCGTTCCTCGGGGGCGTGGGTGGCTCCACCGGCGGGGGTGGTGATGACGAGCGCCGTCAGGAGACCGACGAGAGCCGGGAAGGAGCGGGCCATCCTAGCGCTTGCTGTACTGGGGAGCCTTCCGAGCCTTCTTGAGACCGTACTTCCGGCGTTCCTTCTCCCTGGCGTCGCGGGTGAGGAACCCTTCCCGCTTCAGGACCCCGCGCAGCTCCTCGTCCATGTCGATCAGGGCCCGGGCGATCCCGTGGCGGAGGGCCCCCGCCTGTCCACTGGCTCCCCCTCCCTCCAGGCGGGCCACCACATCGATCTCTTTCTCCTTGCCCGCCGCACGGAGCGGAGCGGTGGCCACCATCCGCTGGGTCCGCGATGGGAAGTACTGCTCCAGGGTCCGCCCGTTCAGGTCGAACTGCCCGCTTCCCGGCGCGATCCGCACCCTGGCCACGGCCTCCTTCCGCCTGCCCGTGGAGGTATCGGCCATCAGGACTCCTTCGCGGTAACGGCCCCGGGTACGGCTCCCAACTTCAGCGGGGCGGGACTCTGGGCCTCGTGGGGGTGATCGGCTCCAGCGTAAACGGAGAGCTTGCGAAACATCTGGCGGCCCAGCCGGTTCTTCGGAAGCATCCCTCGCACGGCCTGCTCCACGACCCGCTCGGGGTGCCGGGCCAGCATGGTCTCGAAGGGGACCTCGCTGAGGCCTCCGGGGTGCTGGGAGTGGCGCCGATACAACTTCTGTTCGGCCTTCTCGCCGGTCAGCCGGATGCCCGAGGCATTGACCACGATGACGTGGTCACCCATGTCCATGTGGGGGGCGAACGTGGGCTTGTGCTTGCCCCGAAGGATGGCCGCCACCTCCGACGCGAGGCGGCCGAGGATGGCCCCCTGGGCATCGATGACGTACCAGCTTCGCTGGACGTCCTTCTTCTTGGGACTGTAGGTCTTCATGGCAT
>DAITPV010000214.1:0-4228 GCA_036833435.1 Actinomycetota bacterium
CGGAGCATCGAAGCCGAGCTCCCGGCCGGCCACCTCCAGACACACCGCCCGGACCTTCTCCGGGGTGCCATCCGGATCTCCGAGGATCGCCTGGATCGCCAGCCCGTCGATCAGGGAGGCCAGCCGGAGAGCGAAGGCTTCGGCGTCGACGTCCCCGAACTCGCCGGCCGACTGGCCCTCGCGGACGATGCCGGCGATCGTGGTGCGCCACCGCCGGTCGAGGGCCTCGCGCTTGCGGGCCACCTCCGGGTCACGAAGGGCCCGCGACCACATCTCGATCCACAGCTTCCAGTCACCGGTGTCGCCATCGGGGAACGACCGGTCGATGAGCCTCACCAGCCGTTCCCCGGCGCCGGGGATCGTGGTCAGCTCGTGGAACGCGTCCAGGTAGAACCGGTCCTCGGCGTGGGTCAGGGCTTCGGTGAGGAGCCGGTCCTTGGAGTCGAAGTAGTAGAGGACCAGCGCTGCGCTCATCCCGGCGCGGCGGGCGACGTCGGCGATGCGGGTCTCGGAGATCCCCCGTTCGGCGATCACCTCCACCGCCGCCTCGAGGATCTCCGTGCGGCGACGCTTCGACGGGCGCAGCCGTGAGCTCACAGGCACCCCCTCCGCGCGTGTGAACCATCATTCAATCGAGCGAGGGCTCCGGAAGTCAAGGTTCCCTCTGGCCGGGGCGGGGTTCCCCGAGGGGAGCCGGGCGAGTAGACTGCGAAACTGAACGGAGAGTCAAAGAGGGAGAAGCGCGATGGCGGACGCGGTGGTCGTGGGAGGCGGGCACAACGGGCTGGCCGCGGCGGCGTACCTGGCCCGCGCCGGAGCGGACGTGGTCGTCCTCGAAGCCCGGGAACGAACCGGTGGGGCGGCGTCCACCGATGCGCCCTGGTCCGATGCCCCCGAGTTCCGAGTCACCACCTACTCCTACGTCGTGAGCCTGCTGCCCGAGCGGATCATCCGGGACCTGCGCCTCCGGGAGCACGGCTATCGGGTCCATCCCATGGGTCCCTACTACCTGGCGTTCCCGGACGGCTCCTCGCTGACATGTGGGAGCGACGACGCCGCGGTGGACCATGCCTCGATCTCCCGGTTCTCCCGGCGCGACGCCGACGCCTATCCCCGGTGGCGGGCGTGGATGGGCGGGATGGCGGAAGTCCTGGGGCCGCTCCTGCTGACCACGCCTCCCCGGCTCGGCGCCCGCAGCCCGGGCCAGCTCCTGCGTCAGCTTCGGCTGGCATGGACCATGCGCGGCCTGGACGTCCGGGGGGTGGCCGACGTGACCAGGCTGATGACCATGAGCATCGAGGATCTCCTCGACGACTGGTTCGAGTCACCCCAGGTGAAGGCGGCCCTGTCGATCGACGGGATCATCGGGACCTGGGCGGGACCCGCGGCACCGGGGACGGCATACGTCCTGGCCCACCACGAGATCGGGGACGCCGGGATCGGCACCGGCTCCTGGGGCTTCCCCGAGGGAGGGATGGGCGCGGTGTCGGACGCGATCCGCCGCTCCGCCGAGTCCTTCGGCGCCGAGATCCGCACGAATGCTCGTGTCGGAAAGGTCCTCACTCGGGAGGGCCGGGCCGAGGGCGTGGTCCTGGCGTCCGGTGAGGAGATCCGGGCGCCCATCGTGGTCACCTCTGTGCACCCGAAGATCGCGTTCCTCGAGCACCTCGATCGCTCCGAGCTGCCCACCGAGTTCGTCCACGACATCGAGAGCTGGAAGTCCCGGAGCGGGGTGGTGAAGATCAACCTGGCCATCGCGGAGCTTCCGGAGTTCACCGCGGATCCCCGGCCGGGCCCGCACCACGGCGGGGCCATCGAGCTGGCGCACTCCCTCGACTACCTGGAGCGGGCGTTCCAGGATGCCCGAGAGGGCCGCGCTGCGGAGCGACCGTTCTCCGACGGGGTGATCCCCACGGTGTTCGACCGCACCCTGTGCCCGGAGGGCTCGCACGTGATGTCGCTGTTCACCCAATGGGTTCCCCACGAGTGGGCCGCGGAGCCCCATCGGGACGAGCTCGAGGCGTACGCGGACCGCATCGTGGACGGGTACACGGAGCTGGCCCCGAACTTCAAGGGCTCGATCCTTCACCGGCAGGTGATCGGGCCGTACGACATGGAGCAAGATCTGGGGATGGTGGGGGGCAACATCTTCCACGGCGAGCTCACGGTCGACCAGCTGTTCCACATGCGTCCGGCCCCCGGGTACGCCGACTACCGGACCCCGATCCGGGGCCTGTACCAGTGCTCCTCCGCCACCCACGCCGGCGGCGGCGTGTGTGCCATCCCCGCGATGAACTGCGTCCGGGAGATCCGTCGCGACCGTCGGCGCGGGCTTCGGTTCTGGCGCGGCCGCTGGTAGCGATGGGCAGCTCCATCCGCGCCATGCTCGAGGCGCGCTCGGTCGCCGTGGTGGGCGCCAGCGACCGTCCCGGTTCCGTGGGCCAGCAGATGCTGCTCCAGCTCGCGGGCTTCGACGGCGAGGTGCATGCGGTGAATCCCAACCGTGACCGCATCGGGGGTCGTGCGTCCGCTCGCTCCATCGCCGACCTCCCCTCACCGGTGGACCTGGCTCTGCTTGGCGTCCCCAACGAGGCGCTGGAGGAGGCCCTCCGGGAGGCGGCGAACGCAGGAGCTCGCTCCGCGGTGATCTTCGCCAGCGGCCACTCCCCCTCCGCGTCCCTGACCGAGCGGCTCGCGGCGCTCGCCCGGGAGCACGACATGGCCGTGTGCGGTGGGAACGGCATGGGCTTCGTGAACGTCGAGCGAGGCTTGCGGGCCCTGGCGTTCCCCGAGCGCCCCGACCTGGAACCGGGCGGTATCGCGCTGGTGAGCCACTCCGGGTCGGTGTTCTCCGCGATGCTCCGGAACGAGCGGGGGCTTCGGTTCAACCTTGCGGTCTCCAGCGGCCAGGAGCTGGTCACCACCATGGCCGACTACATCGCCTACGCACTCACCCGTCCGTCGACGCGAGTCATCGCCCTGTTCCTCGAGTCGGCGCGGGACCCTGATGGGTTCGTCGAGGCGCTGAAGGAGGCTTCCCGGCTCGGGATCCCGGTGGTGGCTCTCAAGGTCGGACGGGAGCCGGCGGCCAAGGCGCTCATCGAGGCCCATTCGGGAGCACTGGCCGGAGACGAGGGCGCATACGAGGCGGTGTTCGAGACCTGCGGCGTCCACGCGGTCCAGACCCTGGACGAGATGGCCGACACCCTGGAGCTGTTCGCCGGCGGGCGGCACGCCGGGCCCGGCGGGCTCGCGGCGATCCACGACTCCGGCGGCGAGCGGGCGCACCTGATCGACCTGGCGGCCGGGGAAGGGGTCCCGTTCGCCCGCATCTCGGACGAGACCGAGTCGAAGCTGGCCTCCGTGCTGGACCCCGGCCTTCCGCCGGTGAACCCGCTCGATGCGTGGGGGACCGGACGGGAGTACGGGCGGATCTTCGGCGAGTGCATCCGGGCGCTGGCCGCCGATCCGGACACCGCCGCGTTTGCGTTCGCCGTCGACCTCGCCGGCGAGGACAGCGACCCGGCGTACGCCGGCATCGCGGAGGAGGTCCTGCCGGAGCTCCCGATGCCGGTGGCCGTCCTGGCCAACCTGCGAACGGCCATCGCCCCCGAGGCCGCCAAGCGGGTTCGGAACGCCGGGATCCCCCTGCTGGAGGGAACCGCCACCGGCCTGGCGGCGTTCCGACACCTGTTCGACCATCGAGACCACCTCGACCTCCCGCCACCGACACCGCCCGAGTCGGTGGACGATCAGGTGCGGGAGACCTGGCGAGGGCGACTCCGTGACGGTCGGTCGTGGACGGAGCCGGAAGCCATGCGCCTGCTGGCCGACTACGGGATCGACGTGGTGGAGGAAGAAGCGGCGGCGGGCCCGAAGGAAGCTGTGGCGGCCGCGCGGCGGATCGGCTTCCCGGTGGCCATCAAGACCGCCGAGGTCTCACACAAGTCGGAGATGGACGGGGTGCGGCTGGGGATCCGAGACCAGGCCGAGGCGGAGGAGGCTTCTGCGGAACTCGCCGAGCGCCTCGGCCCTCGGCTGACCGTGGCGCGGATGGCGCCCCCCGGTGTCGAGCTGGCCCTGGGGATCGTTCGGGATCCGCAGTTCGGGCCCGTGGTCCTGGTGGCCGGCGGCGGGGTGCACATCGAGACGCTCGCGGACCGCCGGCTGGCCCTGCCCCCCCTGGACCGGCCGCGAGCCCGCCGCCTCATCGACGGCCTGGCCTCCC
>DAITPV010000215.1:0-4218 GCA_036833435.1 Actinomycetota bacterium
GCTCTCGCGATGAGCGTACGCCGTGGCGTCGACAGGCACGCGGGCCATGGCCCCGCCCAGCACCCGGAGCTGCGCCACTCGCATCGCGGCGTCGGATCCGGCGATGGTGTCGACGATCGTCTCGGCCACGTTGCGGTCGATGGTGTCCACGAACATGTTTCGTCCCACCGCCGTGGGGTGGTACTCCTCTTCCCCCTCCTCCTCTCCAGCGTAGATTTCCGGATAGGGCATCGGTCGGAGCATGTCGGCGATGGGAGTCGCCAGGGTCCGGAACGGAGCCACGATGCGTTCCCCTTCTTCGACCGGGCCGGTGCACGCCATCAGCGCCCAGATCACCAGCTTGCCGTGGGCCTCCTCGGGGACGAACGGCATCGGGGGAGCCGGCATCACGTTGGCGATGGTGGACAGCTCGTCCGGCGCCGCTTCCGCTTCCGCGATGAACGAGGCGACGGTGTCGGCCGTGGCCGGGAGGAAGAGCATCCCACCCACGATGGTGTCGACCTCGTGGAGGCGGTACCGGAACCGGGTGGCCACGCCGAAGTTTCCGCCGCCTCCACGGATGGCCCAGAACAGATCCGGGTGGTTCTCGGCATCCACCTGCAGCAGCCGGCCGTCCGCGGTCACCACGTCGGCGCCCAGCAGGCTGTCGATCGTGAGTCCGTACTTCCGGGCCAGGAACCCGACACCACCTCCCAGGGTGATCCCCCCGATCCCCACCGACCCGGTGTCGCCGAACCCAGTGGCCAGACCGTGCGCACCGACCGCGGTGGTGTACTCACCGGCGGTCAACCCCGTCTGTGCCGTCGCGGTGCCGCCCTCGACGTCGATGTCCAGGGCCTTCATGTCCGAGAGATCCAACACGATCCCTCCGTCGGAGACGCTGTGACCGGCCAGGCTGTGGGCGCCGCTTCGGACGGCGAGCTCGAGCCCCGTGTCGCGAGCCAGCTCGATGACTCGAGCGACGTCGTTGTCGTCGGCGACCTTGATGATGACCATCGGCCGGTGGTCGAACCCGCCGTAGAACAGGGTGCGGGCCTCGTCATAGTCGGGATCGTCCGGCGAGATCACCCGGCCGGTAAAAGACTCGCGGACCTTCGAGATCGAGACAGCGGTCATGACTCCTCCTTCACCAGTTCAAGGGCTCAGGTATGGGCGCTCCATCCTCCGGTTTCTTGGACGGTGGGTGGCCGGAGAACTCATCGGTAGCAACCTTCGGCTCACCCTTACCCATCCCGGTTCACCAGGCATTCACTCTCCGAAGGGCGATGAGTCACTGCCTCCTCGGGCGTCGCACCTGATGAGGCGCGTCCGGTGGTCCCTCTTAGGGCCGGGCCCTATCATGGGTGTTCTGCTGGTTGATCCCTCGGATGCGCCCCGGCCGGGAGGAGCTGCACGAGATGACTGATGTGGCCGCACGGAACCCCGCAGACCGCACCACTCGCGATGGTTCGGCAGACCTCGAGCGTCTTCTCGAGGATCACCGAGCGGAGCTGACCGCCTATTGCTATCGGATGCTCGGCTCGGCGTTCGAGGCCGAGGACGCCGTGCAGGAGACCCTGGTCCGCGCGTGGCGAGGATTCGACCGGTTCGAGGGCCGAGCGGCGGTGCGCTCCTGGCTCTACCGGATCGCCACCAACGTGTGTCTGGACATGCTGCAGGGAAAACAGCGTCGCGCTCGACCCATGGACCTGGGGCCCTCCGGCACGGCCGATCTTCCCCTCGGGGACCCTCTGCCCGAAGCCGCGTGGATCGAGCCGATCCCTGACGCCCGGGTGATGCCTGCCGGTGGGGACCCGGCCGAGCTTGCCGAGTCGCGAGAGACCATCCGGCTGGCGTTCGTCGCCGCGCTGCAGCATCTGCCGCCTCGACAGCGGGCGGTTCTGATCCTGCGGGAGGTGCTTCGGTGGAAGGCCGCCGAGGTGGCCGAGCTGCTCGACACCTCCGTGGCCTCGGTCAACAGTGCCCTTCAGCGAGCCAGGGCCACCCTGGCCGCCAGCGATCTCGATGCCGGCCCTCCCCGGCCCATGGACGACGAGCGGCAGAAGCTCCTGGACCGTTACGTCGACGCCTTCGAGCGGTACGACATGGACTCGCTCACCGCCGTGCTCCTCGAGGATGCCACGTGGACGATGCCACCGTTCGAGCTGTGGCTGCGGGGCCACCCGGACATCGTCAAGTGGTGCCTGGGGCCGGGGATCGGCTGCCGGGGCTCGCGCCTGGTGGCCACCATGGCCAATGGTGCACCCGCCTTCGGTCACTACAAGCCGGCGGAGTCTGGAAGCGGTCTGGACGCATGGTCGCTCCAGGTACTCGAGGTGTCAGACGATGGGATCGCCGGGATCAGCTTCTTCCTCGACACCGCGCGCTGGTTCCCGCTGTTCGGCCTGCCCCCTCGACTGGGGGAGTGAGCCCGGGGCGACGGGAACCGCGTCGGTCAGTCCCATCAACGCCAGGAGCTCGACCAGCTGGATACAGGGCTCCTGCAACCAGACCCGGCGTCCCAGCTGTCTCGCGGTCAACTGCAGGCGGGCCAGTGCATCGACCGTGACGGCGTCCGGGTCGCGGATCGCGCGGACGTCACACACCACCAGCTCCCCCTCCTGGCCCTGCAGGAGCTCGCGAACGCGCTCGCAGAGCTTCGGGATGTCCGCGCGGGTGATGGGGCCGCTGATGACCAGCAGGATCGTTCCCGGCTCGGGGCAGGGTTGGAGGATGAGCAAGGGCGTCGGCAACTCCCTCGGAGTGGCCAACAGGGGATCTCCTTTCGCAGTCTCCTGAGGTCAGACCGGGGATGTGCGCGAAACTCATCGCCTGGTCCGGCCGATGAGTTTTCGCCCGCTCGGCCGTCCGAACAATGAAGGAGAGGAGATGCGATGAGGAAGATCGTGGTCAGCGAGTTCCTGACAGTGGATGGGGTCATGCAAGCTCCCGGGCACTCGGATGAGGATCGCCGCGAGGGATTCGAGCACGGTGGGTGGCAGATGAGTTTCCTCGACGAGGCTGGAGGAAAGGCCATCTTCGAGGGCATCGAGCAGTCGGGTGGCCTCCTGCTGGGTCGGAGGACGTACGAGATCTTCGCGGCGTACTGGCCGACCGCCTCCGCAGACGAGGTCTTCGCCCCGACCATGAACAGACTTCCCAAGTTCGTCGCTTCGCGGACCCTGAACGAGCCACTCGAGTGGGAGAACTCGACGCTCCTCAAGGGAGAGCTCGGGGAAGAAGTCGCCAAGCTGAAGGAGGGGTCCGGTGGGAACCTCCTGGTCATCGGGAGCGGCGATCTCGTTCAGTCGTTGATGCAGCAGAACCTCGTGGACGAGTACCAGCTCATCGTTCATCCCCTGGTCCTCGGAACCGGGAAGCGGCTGTTCACAGAGGGCAGCCCCACGACGCCTCTGAGGCTCACCGGAACCACCACCACGGGAACCGGAGTGGTGTTCTTGACCTATGAGCCGACACGGGGGAATGTGGAGTACCGGCCATAGGTTTGGAGAACCAGCCGATGGAAGAGCGAACGCCAGATCTGCCGACCCCCCGGGCCATCCAGCGCACGTACCTCGTGCTCCTGCTGGGCAACACGCTCGCGGCGTCCCTCATCTGGGGGATCAACACGATCTTCCTGCTCGATGCGGGGCTCTCGAACTTCGAGGCGTTCGCCGCCAACGCGTTCTTCACCGCGGGGATGGTGCTCTTCGAGGTGCCCACGGGAATCGTGGCGGACACCATGGGCCGGCGGCTCTCGTATCTGCTCGGCACGGTGACCCTGGCCGGATCGACCCTGCTGTACGTCCTGCTGTGGCAGATCGAGGCGCCGTTCCTCCCGTGGGCCATCGTGTCGATGCTGATCGGGCTGGGATTCACGTTCTTCTCGGGTGCGGTGGAGGCGTGGGTGGTCGATGCGCTCACCGCCACCGGCTTCAAGGGGAACCTCGAGACGGTGTTCGGGCGGGGCCAGATCGTCACCGGTGCGGCGATGCTCACCGGCTCGGTGGCCGGTGGCTTCATCGCCCAGCAGCTGGGTCTGGGGATGCCCTTCGTGTTCCGCGGGGGCATCCTCATCGTGATGTTCGTCGTCGCGTTCCGGATGATGCACGACGTGGGGTTCTCCCCGGCGAAGTCCGGGAAGCCACTTGCCGAGATGCGGAAGGTGACCTCCGCGTCGATCCAGTACGGCTGGCGGGTCCCGGCCGTCAAGTGGCTGATGGTCGAGTCGCTGTTCCT
>DAITPV010000216.1:0-4204 GCA_036833435.1 Actinomycetota bacterium
AACGGAACGGCCACCGGTCGATCCGGACCGGGAGCGGGCGGCCGGCCCTCCCGCTCCACCAGGACCGCCACGTCACACTCGGCGCGCTCCAGCACCGTGCCCACGTCGCCTCGAGGGATCCCCTCCCCGAGCAACGGACGGCGGCCGTCGACCAGCACCAGGTCCACGTTCTGCTCCCCCGCCAGCCGGACCAGATCCTCGCCGAGGCTGGGAGAGGTGAACGCCACGGCGCGGGCGGTGATGCCCTGGGCCACCAGATCGCGGCGGTACCGCTCCAGCTCCGCGGTGGCTTCGGCCAGCCGCCGGTCCTCGGCGGCCAGCCCGGTCACCGTTCGGGATGGGGGAAGCAGCCGGGCACAAATGACCTCCCGGGCTGGCCCGGTGGTCGCCATCGGCGCCGCCAACGCGATCAGGGCCTCGGCGTTCCGTTCGTCGAGCGGCGACACCAGGATGGCTCGCCCGGGCTCGGGGACGGCGGCGTGCAGCTGCTGCTCCGGCGAGGCGCTTAGCGTCCGGCGAGGATCAAACAGCCGAAGGAGCGGCCCGGCCATGAACGTGGTGACCAGGGCCATGAGCACCAGGATCGTGTACAGCGCGGGGGTGATCACCGCCGGCGTGAGCCCGATGGCCACGTTGAGCACGATGAGCTCGGTCAGGCCCCTGGTGTTCATCAGGACTCCCAGGACCGCCGACTCGCGGCCCCCCAGTCCGGCGTACCGGGCCGCCAGCGAGGCACCGGCGAACTTGGCCACCACCGCCAGCCCCACCACGGCCGCGGCGATCCCCCACAGCACCGGGCGATCCAGGAGTCCGATCTCCGTCCGCAATCCGGTGACCACGAAGAACAGCGGGAGCAGCACCACCGTGACGAAGTCCTCGATCCGCCGGGACACGTCGTGCGTCAGGTCGGCGCGGCGAGGCATGGCCAGCCCCATCACGAACGCGCCGAAGATCGCGGCGATGGGGATCGACGCGGCCAGATACGCGCTGAGCAGAACGCCGACGAAGATCGCGGCAACCCAGCCCGCCGGGACGTGCCCGGCCTCGTCGTACGCGTCCGCCACGCGGGACAGCAATCGACGTCCCACGAACCACATGAACGCGCAGAACGCCGCGGTGAGCAGGAGGATCCGGACCAGGTCCAGCGTGAGCCCCCCGGTGATCGCCACGCCGGAGGCCACGGCCAGCAGGATCCACGCCGTGACGTCGTCTACGGCCGCCGAGGCGATGGCCAAGGCTCCCACCGGATGGCCAAGCATCCGCCGCTCTACCAGGATCCGGGCCAGCACCGGGAACGCGGTGATCGACATGGCCACGCCCATGAACAGCGCGAACGGAAGGAACGAGGTGGCCGGGGCCAGCAGCGAGAACAGTGGGAGCGCCGCCGCCACCCCGAGAGTCATGGGCACCGCGATGCTGGCGTGGGAGATGAACGCGGCCTGCTCCACCCTTCCGCGGAGCATGGCCGGGTCGACCTCGAGACCCACGAGGAACATGTAGAACACCAGTCCGATGCTCGCCCCCGCGGTGAGCAACGGGACGATGTCGGAGGGGAACAGGTACGCCTGGACGTCCGGCGCGATGGCTCCCAGGAGCGACGGTCCCAGGAGGATCCCCGCGACCACCTCGCCCATAACTCGTGGCTGGCCGAGCCGTGACGCCACCGCACCGAGGAGCCGGGCGGCCAGGATCACCACTGCCACGGCCAGCATCAGCCGGCCGAAAGTCTCCTCGGCCGGGCGGTTCTGTTCGGCAGCGGTGACCGGCTCGACGAGGTCCCCCACCCGGCGAGCCTCGAACTCCGACCCGGCCACCGTTCCCCGCAGGGATCCCTCCGCCGGCACCAGGACGACCTCGGACTCACTGCCGTCCACACAGGTGACGGTCCCGGTGATCCTTCCGTCACGGAGCTCCAACGAGCCCCCCGAACCGGCGGACCCATCGGCGGACAGGAACACCCCGGACTGCTCGACCAGGAACCGGCTCCCCAGGCAGCCGGTGCTCGTCTGCTCCTGATAGCGGCCGGCCACGTCCGCGGGAGGTGATCGGTCCGCGCCGGCCCCCAGAACCAGGACGACGATGGTGACGGCGCAGGCCACCAGGACCACGTACCCCGCCGCCAGGCGGCGGCCGGAGACCGCTTCCGTGCTCGAGCTCACTCCTCGGTCGGGGGAAGCGTTCGAACGCTATGCTACCGCGGCGATGTGGGGCGGCCGTCGCGAGAGCAACGAGGATCTGGAGCCCGGCGGCCATCTGGGGCCGTTCCGGCTGGAATCGGTGCTCGGTGAAGGCGGGATGGGGATCGTGTTCCTGGCGGTCCGCGAGGAAGATGGACAGCGGGTGGCGCTCAAGGTCCTGAAACGTGAGCTCACCCACGACGAGACCTATCGCAAGCGCTTCGTGCACGAGGCCCGAGCCGCCGGAGAGGTCCGCAACAAGCACCTGGTCCCTGTCCTCGACGCCGGGGAAGCGGACGGCCGGAGCTACCTGGCGGTGGATTACGTCAGCGGCCGGACCCTCGAGCAACGCATCGAGGCGGAGAGCAAGCTCCCGATCGCCGACACCACCCAGATCACCTCAGAAGTCGCCGCCGGCCTCGACGCCCTACACAACAACGAGCTCGTGCACCGGGACATCAAACCGTCGAACATCATGCTCGACGAGCAGGGCACGGCCCTCCTGACCGACTTCGGCCTGGCGAAGGGCCGCGCGTACACCGTGCTGACCAAGCCGGGGCAGGTGATGGGTACCCTTGACTACCTGGCGCCGGAGCTGATCAAGGGGCTCCCCGCGACTCCGGCCAGCGACGTGTACGCGCTTGGGTGCGTGGTGTTCGAGTGCCTGGCCGGCAAGGCACCGTTCGCCGAGAAGAGTGTGTTCCAGGTAGGGATCGCCCATCTGGAAGAGGAACCCCCGGACCCGGCCGCCGGCCGGGACGATGTGCCCGAAGGGCTCTCGTGGGCCGTGCTCCGGGCCCTGGAGAAGGACCCCGCTGACCGGCCCCCGACCGCGACTGCCTACGCGCAGATGATCTCGCTGTCGGCGGGAACCGGTCCGCGTCTCTCGTAGGGTGCCGGCTCTCCTCGTCCTGGACGGCCCCCGCGCCGGCCTCCGGGTCCAGGTCGAGGAAGAGGTACTCATCGGCAGAGGAGTCGAGCCCTTGAACCTCCCCGACCCCGAGGTCTCTCGCCGGCACGCGTCGGTCCGTCCCACAGACGACGGACTGGTGGTCGAGGACCTGGGATCGATGAACGGGACGTGGGTGGACGGACGACGGCTGACCGGACCGCTCGTGGTGGCTGCGGGGTCGACCCTGCGGGTGGGCGACACCACGATCGCCGTCGAGCTGGCCGCATCCCCGGAGGCGCCAGAGGCTCCGCCGGCAGCGCCGGGTGTGGCCGTTCACACCCCGCCGCAGGTGCCGTTCCGGCCCGCCGTCCATCCGATCCGGAGACGGGTGGCCACTCGCAGCGAGACGGCGGTCATCCTCACGTTCACCGCGATCGGAGTAACGGCGATCCTGCTGATCCTCTACTTCGTGTTTCGTTAACGCGTCGCCAGGAAGATCAGCAGGACCATCACCGCGACCGAGCCGATGGCCAGGGGGGCGATCAGCGCCAGGCGCTTGGTGTTCCGGTCGAGGAGCGCCTCGAGACCGGGGGCGATGGGCGAAGCACCCGGTTCCGTGGTCACCGCTGAAGAGGAAGCGGCGGGCTCGCGAGCCACGGCAGCAAGTCCCGACGGCACCGTTCGGGCGGCCGATGGCCGTCGAGCCACCTGGTCGACGGTTCGCAGCTGAAGAACAGAGACGCCGACCAGCAACTGGTCGCCGGCTCCCGCCGGGGTGGGGCCGTGGAGCATGTTTCCGTTCAGGAACGTCCCGTTCATCGAGCCCAGATCCTCCACCACGACCGCATCCCCATCTGGCGTCAGCCGCGCGTGGCGCCGAGACACCAGGGGATCCTGAAGTACAAGCGTGGTCCAGGGAGCGCGACCGATCTCCGCTGAACCGTCTAACTCGAGCCGTCGTCCGGCATCTGGGCCCTCGACCACTTCCACGCTCAACACGCCCACGTCGCGACCCTAGCACTCGTGTTTACGGTCCCACCGGATGGTGGTATCTAGTGCGGCGATGGGAGATCGCCCGACGACGCCGGGGGGCCCACCCCGGCCGCCGCCCCCGCCACCACCACCGCCCCCCGGT
>DAITPV010000217.1:0-4171 GCA_036833435.1 Actinomycetota bacterium
GAGAGCAATGCCCTGCTCGCCGCCGCGACAGCCCGCACCGAGGTTGGCCAGCTGATCCCTGCGAGCCCTGCTGAGCTCGCTGGGGAGTCGGGCATTCAGAACCGCCTGTCCACGGCTCGCGCCATCCGGGCCCTGATCGCCCGTGGCCGCATCGCCCAGGACCCTCAGGGCTACCGGCTCCTGGACGTCCGGCCCCTGGAACCGGGTGAGCCGGCCACCGTTCATCGCCCTACCCGCAGGCGCCGGAAGTCCGAGCCGGCACCGGAGGACGACGGCCTTCCCACTTACGAGGGGGTCGGCAGAGCGGTGATCGAACGCCTCATCGATATCTCCGCGGAGGTCGCCGAGCTGCGCACGGCGCTCGACCGGGCCCGGATGGAGGCCGATGCCGCCCGCCGCGAGGCCATGGAGGCCACCCGGAACGCCTCGGCCGACCGCCGGAAGCTGGAGGCGGTCCAGGACGAGGCCAGCGCGCTGAAGCAGCGCCTGGAGATGACCGAGAGCAACCTCCGCACCCTGGTGGACGCCGCCAAGAGCCGCCCCGCTTCCCCGCTCGAGGACACCGACGCCCAGGCCATCCTGGACATCCTGGCTCGCAAGGACGGCGGCTGACCGAACCAAGCCCGCCAGCCCGCACGGCAAGACCTCGAGGGACTAGTTCGTTCGGGCCACCCGCCGCTACGCTGGATGTCCGTCTTGCGCACGTTGCCGTCCTTCTGGTTTCCTGTTCCTATCCAAACGCGTCGACGCCCCCCGACCAATGGAGCGGCCCGTTTGCTCGACTCAGGGCAACGGGTAGAAGAGCGTGAAGTGAATAGCCCTCCCCCCGACCCGACGCCGATCGACGAGGACGGCACCGCCACCGGGGTCCTCCGGTGGCTCCTCGGTGAGACCGAGGCCGAGTCCGCGGCCTTCCTGCGCCTCCCGCCGGGCGGCCAGGAGCGGCTCCTGATCGAGCCCCGAGGCCTCCCCGAGCTCGACGTCGAGTACCTGGCCCGCCAGACCCGGCATGCCATCGTCGCGGGATCGGTGGAGCCCGGGGTGAACGAGCCCGTTTCGTTCGCCCGGTGGCTGGGGCCGACCGGCTCCAAGATCCTGGTGATCAGGGGAGTGCCTTCGGATTCGGCCCGCGAAGCCCTGCGGTTCGGGCGGTTCGTGATCGAGTGGGCTTCCATCGCCCGAGCCAGTGGCGGGTCGCCGATCGAGCAGCGCATCCGGATGATCCCCGGCATCGCGTGGGCGGAATACTCGGAGGAAGCCGGCGACCTGAAGGTTCTGCTGAGCGGCGAGGCCGATCGGGAAGGAACCCGGCGGGCCGTCGAGCTGGCCACGACTGGATCGGGGGTAACCGTGAACGACATCGAGACCGCGCATCGGGTGGCCGAGGAACCCCGAGCCAGACTCATCGACCTCACCGTGAACCTTGAGGACCATCCCTCCGTGGACGTGATGATCGAGTGGAAGGGTCATCGGCTCAAAGGAAGGGGCCACGGGCGACCGACGGCCGGCGGACGATCGTACGCATCGGCCGAGGCCGTGGCCGACGCGATGAAACCGCTTCTGGACAAGGACGTGACCATCGAGGGCCTGTACGAGGCGGATGCCCACGACGGCCTCAACGTCCTGGTGGCCTCCATCCGGGTCGGCGGCGAGCGGTACGTCGGAGCCGTCGTAGCCGAGAAGGGCGACGAGGACGTCAGCGGAGCCCGGGCGGTCCTCGACGCCCTCAACAGACGGCTGCCCCACATCGCAGGGAAGCAGGGCAGGATTTGACGGTTTGAGGGCAAGCCCGAGGACCGGAGGGGTCCTTGGGCCACGGGCGTTGCGGAGGGGATTCGCGGTACTGATTAAGGATTCGACTCCCACGGCCCAGATCCCTTCCAGAGCAAGCAAGATTTCCGAGGAGATCCGGCCGGACCGGCCCGAGACAATCCGGCGGATGTTCGAGCGCCTGGCCCCCGACTACGACCGCCTCAACGCCCTCCTCACCTTCGGCCTGGACCGAGGGTGGCGCCGGGCCATGGTCCGAGTTGCGGGGATCCGGCCCGGGGACCGGGTCCTGGACGTGGGGGCCGGGACCGGTCGTTCGCTGGCGGAGGTCCAGAGAGCCGTGGGACGGGGTGGGCTGGCGGTGGGAGTGGACTTCACCGAGGCCATGCTCCGGCGGGCCACGGGGGCTCGGGTCCTGGGCGATGCGATGGTGCTTCCGTTCCCAGACTCCACGTTCGACGCGGTGGTCAGCGCGTTCGCGCTTCGGGACGTAGCCGATCAGCGGCGGGTGCTCGAGGAGATGGCCCGAGTCGTGAAGCCGGGTAGCCGGGTGGCCGTCCTGGAGATCGGCCGGCCCGAGTGGTGGCCGGCCCGGGTGGGGTTCGATGCATGGTTCCGTGGAGCGGTGCCCCGCATCGCCGCTCTGTTCGGCCAGGGCGCGCCCCACCGGTTCCTGGTCCGCTCGGTGAGCTACCTCCCCTCAGGCGATGATCTCGCCGAGATGATGCGAACGGCGGGCCTCGCCGACGTCCACCGAGACGAGCTCACGCTTGGCACGACGCAGGTCCTCGTCGGTACGCGGTAGGTCGCGGGGGGAGTCCCACGGGCCCTCCTCCGGCCGGGTACGGGTGGAGAGGGGATCCCCCGGAGGGAGGCTGGTCTGAGACCGACCGCCCGCCGGAGGAGGGCTCCGATGGGTGACGGCCGAGCCCCCGGACGGGTGGGGGCCCTGCCGTCATCACCACGAAGCATGGGAGCCGTCCATTTCGTTCGTGCGACGGGTTCGTGACGGTTTGAAGAAGGCCGAACAGGCCTTAGCGGGGCGAGAACTGCTCGTAGTCGCCCCGGTTCACTGGTCGATCGAGGACCGTGAGGTTCAGTCCTCCGATCACCCGCCGGGACACGCCTTCGATCTGGAACCGAACCCCCACCACCGCGGAGGGGTCCTCGGTCAGGGTGTACACCACCTGGGCCAGACGGAGGGCCAGGGCCCGGCCGGGTCCGCCCCGCTCGAAGTCGGTGGAGAGGTCGACGGTGGCCACCACGCCGTCGATCTCCAGGTCGTTCAGCCGGGTGTTCGGGGGGATGGCGGAACGCGCGTCCCTGACGCCCTCCGATCCCTGGAACAGGGCGAACAGCAGCCCTTCGGGAAGCGAGGACGCTACGCCGGGCAGCGGCCGTTCGACCGCCAGTAACCGTCCTTCTCGGATGAAGTACACGGTGCCGGTCTCTGGGAGCTCCGGCGTGGGGATGGGCGTCGGCGTTGGAGGGGGAGTGCCGTAGATGTCGGAAGGGAGGTCGGCTTCCGGGAGCAGGGTGACCGACGCGCTCCGGCATCCCACTCCTAGCAGGGCCAGCGCCACCAGGAGCGCGGGGAGCTTCAACGCTCCAGGGCCTCCTCCACCTCTTCCCGGCGGGGAAGGCTGAACACGAACTTGGCTCCTCCGTTCCGCCCGTTGAACGCCTGGATCTCTCCGCCGTGCAGGTGGGCGTTCTCCCGAGCGATGGCCAGTCCCAGGCCCGATCCCCGGCTGGGGTCCCGGCGACGGGCGGGGTCGGCCTTGAAGAACCGCTCGAAGATCCGGGTGGACGCCTCCAGCGGAACCCCCGGCCCACGATCCTCCACCGAGACCAACAGCGTCCCGTCCTCGCTGTCCAGCCTGATGACCACGTCCTTCCCGGCGCCGTGGATCAGGGCGTTGTCCACGAGGTTGCCCACCACCCGCTCGAGCCGCTGCTTGTCGGCCACCGTGGTGAGGTCCTCGGGGTCGCCGTCCACCTCCACCCGGATCACGTGGTCCCCGGTGCGGGTTCGGCGGTTCACCACCTCCCGGGTCAGATCCACCAGGCTCAGCCGGTTCCACGACATGTCCACGCGCCCGGCCTCCACCCGCGACAGATCCAGGAGGTCGTCCACCAGGCGCTGGAGGTAGTCGAGGTCGGCCGACAACAGCTCGGCCGCGCGCCGAACCTGGGGCGTGAAGGCCTCGGCATGCTGCAGGAGGTAGTCGGTGGAGGCTCGGAGCGTGGTGAGGGGGGTGCGGAGCTCGTGGGACACGTCGCCGACGAACCGGCGCTCCCGGGCCATTCGTCCCTCCAGCGCGGAGGCCATCTCGTTGAACGAGGCGGCCAGGGCGGCGAGTTCGTCTTCGCCCTTCACCTGCAGGCGGGTGGCCAGGAG
>DAITPV010000218.1:0-4153 GCA_036833435.1 Actinomycetota bacterium
CGGGTTCATGTGGTACAGGTGCGCTCGGGCGACCTTCTTTCCTCGCTCCCGGGCACGGTCCACGGCGACCCGGATGGAGCCGTAGGTCGAGCCCCACCCGAGCACCAGCAGCTCGCCGTCGCCGCCGGGATCGTCCACCTCGAGCTCCGGGATCTCGTCGGCGACCTTGAGGACCTTGGCCGACCGAAGGTCGGTGGCCCATTGATGGTTCTGGGGGTCGTAGGAGATGTTGCCGGTGCTGTCGGCCTCCTTCTCCAGCCCGCCGATCCGGTGCTCCAGTCCCTTGGTGCCGGGGACGGCCCACGGCCGGGTCAGGTTCTCGTCACGGAGATAGGGCCAGAACTCTTCACCCATGTTCGGTCCGGTGGCCAGCTCGGGGTCGATCTTCGCCAGCCGGTCCACGTCCGGGAGCCGCCACGGCTCCGACGAGTTCGCCAGGAACGTGTCGGTCAGCAGGATCACCGGGGTCCGGTACTTGATGGCGATCCGGGACGCCTCGAACGCGGCGTCGAAGCAGTTCGCGGAGGTGTAGGCGGCCACGATGGGCATCGGAGACTCCCCGTGGCGCCCGTACATGGCCAGCAGGAGGTCGGCGGCCTCCGTCTTGGTGGGCATCCCCGTCGACGGGCCGGCTCGCTGGACATCCACGATGACCATGGGGAGCTCCAGGATCACCGCCAGCCCCAGGGTCTCGGCCTTGAGGTCCATCCCCGGGCCGCTGGTCCCGGTGATGCCCAGGTGTCCGGCGAACGCCGCACCGAGGGCCATGTTCGCCGCGGCGATCTCGTCCTCTGCCTGGAACGTCCGGACGTTGAAGTTCTTGTACCGGGACAGGATGTGCAGGAGCTCGGAAGCCGGGGTGATGGGGTACGACGCGTAGAACATCGGCAGGCCGCTCCGGACGCTGGCAGCTAGGAGGCCGAGGGAGGTGGCCAACGCGCCGCTGACGTTCCGGTACGTGCCCTTCTCCGCCGGTGCCGGCTTGACCTCGTAGGTCACCGCGAAGACCTCGGTGGTCTCCCCGAAGTTCCACCCGGCCTTGAACGCCGCCAGGTTGGCGTCCCGGACCGCCTCGCTCTTGGAGAACTTCTTGGTGATCCATCGCTCCGTGATGTCGGTCGGCCGGCCGTACATCCACGACACTAGGCCCAGGGCGAAGAAGTTCTTGGACCGCTCGGCTTCCTTCTTGGTGATGCCGCCGATCCCTTCGAGCGCCCGGACCGTGATCGTGGTCATCGGGACCTTGAACATCTGATAGGAGTCAAGGCTCCCATCCTCCAGGGGATTCGACGGGTAGCCGGCTTTCTCGAGGTTCCGGTCCGTGAACCCGTCCTCGTTGACGATGACGATGCCGCCCTTCTCCACGTCGCCCAGGTTGGTCTTCAGGGCGGCGGGGTTCATGGCCACCAGGACGTTGGGCTGGTCGCCAGGCGTGAGGATGTCCTTGGAGGAGAAGTGGATCTGGAACGCTGAGACGCCGTGCAGGGTCCCCGCGGGAGCCCGGATCTCGGCGGGGAAGTCCGGGAGGGTGGCCAGGTCGTTCCCAACGATGGCGGTGGCCCCGGTGAACCGGTCTCCGGTGAGCTGCATGCCGTCGCCAGAGTCCCCGGCAAAGCGGACGACTACGCCCTCTTTCTGTTCGACTGACTTCGTCGCCATCGACGCATCGGCCGGGCCCGCGCCCGGCCGCCAGCCACCTCCTCGGGGTTGTCGGGCTCATGGTACCCGCTCCTGCCAAGTCCGTCGGTCGTGGCCGGGCTACGAAGCGACCTCGGACTGCTCGCCGGGTTCCCGGGCTAGATCCCCAGGTCCTTCTTGGCCAGCTCCACGCCGGCCACCATGTTCCGGAGCTTGTCGAACGCCACGTCCCATGACCGGGTCCGGAGCCCGCAATCGGGGATGACGTGCAACCAGGCGGGGTCGCCGAACACGTCGGCCGCGTACAGGATCCGGTCCCGGACCAGCTCCGGCGGCTCCACGAAGTCGGTGTGGATGTCGAGGACGCCCAGCCCAAGCACCGGGTCGTACGGGAGGTCCCGGAACCTCGAGATCACCCGGTAGCCGGGACGAGAGGCTTCGCTTCGGCCCAGGTCCCGGGTGTCGTAGTTGGCGAACCCCACCGCGTACTGACGGCAGCCGGTCATCCCCTCGATCGCCGGGAAGAACAGGTCGTAGTCGGAGAAGCACAGGTGGGTGGAGAACACCGCGTCGAGCCCGTCAACGCTCTCGTTGAACGACTCGACGAACAGGTCGAGCTCGTCGGGGCCGGTGGAGCCTCCGGGCTCGTCGATCTGGATCCACCGGGCGCCCAGCCCGATCAACGCCTCGAGGTTGGGACGGATCAGGTTGCGGGCCAGGTCCAGGATGAGCTGCCGGCGCCCCTCCCGGCGACGGGCCCGGCGGTCGGGGATGGCCGGATCGGTCTCCGTGAAGTAGTGCTCGTCGAACGACCAATCGGCCAGGGTGTACGCGCCCGTGATTGGCACCTTCAGCTCCGCGCGGGCCACGTCCTGGACGAAGCCGAACTCCTCGTTGTGGTACGGGACCCGGAGCGAGACCGGACCGGTGACCGCAGCCTTGGAGTAGTACTTGTTGTCGAAGGCGCGGACGATCCCGCGCCAGTCGAAGCCGCCGGCATGGGCCACCGCCCACGCGTACATCTCGCTCCGCTGCTGCTCGCCGTCGTACACCACGTCGAGGCCCACGGTCTCCAGGAACCGGACCCCGTACCGGCTGGACCACCGCTTGACCTCGTCCTTCTGGGGTCCGTCCAGCGGTCCGTTCCGAAGAAGATCCACCAGGTCCTCGTACCCCTCCACCGAGAGCCGCTTGCCCCACGAACGGGCCTCCTCGAGGTCACGCTCCTCGATCGGCGTCCCGGCGATGGCCTTCACCCGCCAGTTGGGCTTGGCCAGCGAGCCGAGCTCATGGGTGAGGAGCGGAGTGGTGAGCAGGTCGGTCGGGGCCTGGACGCTCATGCCGCCCCCCGAAGTTGCTCCGCCACCCGCCCGAGGAGCCGGACCTTCTCCCGGGCCACTTCCGCGGGCAGGAGCTCGAGATCGCTCCCGCTGGACACGAACAGCCGGGTGGGCCGAACCCGCTCCGCAACGGTGTTCACGAACGAGGCGGTCCGCTCGGCGTCCTCGAGGACCGAACGGCGGCCGTCGAGACACCCGACCAGCAGGCCCGTCTCCCACGGTCCGGCGAGCGCTTCCAAGTCGGTCTCCGCGAAGTCGATCCCCACGCCGTCCACGGGAAGCTTTGTCAACCGATCGACGTACGGCGAGGCGTCGCCGAAGTAAGTGTGCAGGACCACCGGAGTGTCGCCGGCTCCCTCGCGGACCCGGTTCAGGGCCACGCCGAACGGGTCCCAGCTGGCGTCGTCGATCCCATGAAAGGCCAGCCAGGGCTCCTGGAGGTGAACGACCCCCGCGCCGGCCTGCACGAGCTGCTCGACGGCCGGGCGAAGCACCCCTCCGGCCACCTCGACCATCAGGGCGTCGCGATCACCCTCGGCCTGTGCGGCGCGAGAGAACAGGAACGGCGACGGCAACGTGGCCACCCGCGGCTCGGGGAACCCCTCGTCGGTGATCCACGACGGCAGGTCGCTGTCGAGGCGAGGGCTCGTGGCGATCTCGGGCGCCCGGTAGAAGGAGTTGTTGTCGAACCACCGAACCAGGACGCGGGCTTCGAGATCCCGGGAGGCGTCCACCAGGGGCCGGAAGATGTCCGCCCACCGAAGCAGCCCATCCGAGAGGAAGTCGAGCCCGGCTTCGCGCTGGAGGTCCAGAACGTCCTCTCGCTCCCGCCGGAACTGCTCCTCGACCTTCTCGGGCGTGGTGCGGTCCCGCTCCAGGTCGCGGGTGGCCGCTACCAGCGTCTCGGAGCGCGGGTAGATGCCATGGACATATGCCAGCACGTCGGGCGCCATCGTCGAATGCTACCGGCCGGTAGCTCCGGGTGACAAGCGGCTTGCTTTAGTGGAAGGAGTTTCCGCAGGCGCAGGTGCTCTGGGCCACCGGGTTGTCGATGGTGAACCCGCTGGCCTCCAGGGTGTCCACGAAGTCGACCTTGGCCTCCTTGAGGTAAGGAGCGCTCATCCGGTCGATCGCCACCCGGACCCCGTGCTGCTCGGTGGTGACGTCGGTCTCTT
>DAITPV010000219.1:0-4119 GCA_036833435.1 Actinomycetota bacterium
GTCCGCGGAGATCCCCAGCTCCTTGGGCGAGCACAGCATCCCCTCCGACGCCACCCCCCGGATCTCTCGCCGCTCGAGCTTCCCCTCGACTCCCGGCAGGGTGGATCCCGGAGGGGCGTACGGGATCAGGTCGCCGGGCCGCATGTTCCTGACGCCCACGACCACTTCCCGTTGCCCCTGGTCGTCGTCGATCACCGAAACGCACAGGCGGTCCGCGCCGGGATGGTCCCGGACCTCCAGGACGCGGGCCACCCGTACACCGGCCAGGTCCTCCCACGGGCGGAGCAAACGGTCGAGCTCGACACCCTGAGCGGTCAGTGCGTCGGCGATCTCCTCCGCGGAGAGGCGGACCGGACACAGCTCACGGAGCCAGGCGAGAGGGACTCGCACCTACGCGCTCCGGACGAACTGCGACAGCACCCGGATGTCGCCGTCGAACAGCAGACGGATATCGGGGATCCCGTGCCGGATGGCGGCGATCCGCTCGATGCCCATCCCCGCCGCGAACCCCGAGTACTCCTCGGGGTCAACACCGCCGGCCTCGAGGACGCGGGGATGGACCATCCCGGCACCCATGATCTCGATCCACCCGTTCCCGCACACCCGGCAGCCAACCCCGCCGCACACGAAGCACGACACGTCGACCTCGGCTCCCGGCTCGACGAACGGGAAATAGCCCGGGCGTAGCCGGACCCGCTGGTCGGGACCGAACATGGCCTGGGCGAACTGCTCCAGGGTTCCCTTCATGTCCGCCAGCGACAGCCCCCGGTCCACCGCCAGGATCTCCACCTGGTGGAACACCGGCGTGTGGGTCGGGTCGGGCACGTCGCGCCGGTAGCACCGGCCCGGGGTGACCACGTAGATCGGCGGGTCTTCCGACTGCATCGTCCTGATCTGGACGGGTGAGGTGTGCGTGCGCATCACCATGTCGCCGCCGGGAACGTCGGGATACAGCGTGTCCTGCATGGTCCGGGCGGGGTGATCCGGGGGGATGTTCAGGGCCTGGAAGTTGTACCAGTCGGTCTCCATCTCCGGTCCCTCGTTGACCCGGTAGCCGAGGCTGGCGAACACGTCGACGATCCTCCACTCGGTCTGGGTGATGAGATGCAGGGCTCCCGGCGGCGGCCGCCGTCCGGGAAGGGTCATGTCGACCCGGTCGGTCTGTCCCAGTGCCTGCCCCGCCTCGCGCTCCAGCTCCGCGCGCCGATCGGCCACGGCGCTCCGCAGGGCCTCGAAGGTCTCGTTGACCGCGCGCC
Organism: Actinomycetota bacterium; assembly: GCA_036833435.1. Lineage (GTDB taxonomy): Bacteria > Actinomycetota > UBA4738 > UBA4738 > CALAEC01 > DAITPV01. Next base: position 1,257 of record DAITPV010000219.1, read on the forward strand.
CCACCCGAGGACGATCGTCCTCGCCGAGGTCGCGGAGCTCGCGCTGGACCAGGGACACCGGGGCCTTCCGGCCCAGGATCCGGATCTCCGCTTCTCGGAGCGCGTCGGGGTCCGGTGCTTCCCGGACCAGCGCCAGGCCCTCCGTTCGCGCATCCTCCAGCGTCCGGAGGGCCGCCGCGGCGTCCATGGACGGCTAGTGTACGGGAGCCGGGCACATGGGCACCCTGTCGTTCGTCGATGAGGTCGACATCCCCCGACCGCCGCACGTGGTGTGGCCGTTCCTGGTGGACTGGGAACGACTGGATCGATGGATGAAGGAAGCGCGGGACTTCCGGGTGACCGGCCCGCAGCGAGCGGGCGTCGGCGTGGAGGCCGAAGCAACGGTTCGGATCGCCGGCATCACCACCCGCGACCGCATCCGGGTGACCCGATGGGAGCCGCCGGAGGTTCTGGAGCTGGCCCACCTCGGCTGGGTGAACGGCACCGGCACGATGCGGCTCTCCCCCTTCGCCGAAGGAACCCATCTGTGGTGGCGGGAGGAACTCACCCCGCCCTGGGGGCCGCTCGGGTGGATGGGGATGACGATCTTCGGACCGGTGATCCGGAGAACATTCCGCCGGGACCTGCAGCTGCTCAGGACCCTGGTGGCTCGAGAGACCTGAGCTCCGGGGGCATTTCCGGCAGCCGAAGCAGAAACCGGACCTCCTGGCCTCCCCGGACCTCCAGGCTGCCCCCCAGCGCCTCCGCCACCCGACGGGCGACGTGGAGCCCCACCTTGGTGCCGGGCGTTCCCGGGCCCCCGAACATCGACTCCATCTCTGTGGAGTCCGGCCCGCCTCCGGATCGACCCACCTCGATCACCACGGAGCCAGGCTCGTCGCGAACCCCGATCTCGATCGGCCCCTCGCGTCCCCACCACATGGCCCCCTCGCACAGCACCAGCAGCAGGGTCTGCAGCCGGTCCTGATCCACCGCGATCTGCCCGCGGCCGGAGGCGATCACGTTCGGATAGTCGCGCGACCGATCGAAGATGCCCTCCACCCACTCCAGCGCGTCTGCCACCTCGGTGGGCCCGGCCACCCGTTGGAGCCCTCCCCCTTCCAGCCGGGCGGCCTCGACCACCAGCGACACCATGGTGGCCACCCGCTCCACGTCCAGGAGCATCCCCTCGACCAGGCCGCGTCGCTCCGATTCTTCGAACCGGTCCCACTGATCCACCAGCGTGGCGGCGAATCCCTTCAACGCCGTGAGCGGCAGACGGAGGTCGTGCACGCACGCGGAGATCAAAGCCGGCAGATACCCGGCCCCGTCGGCGTCCTGCTGCCGGGCGGCCTCGAACAGCAGGAGTGCCGCGGCGGCCGCGAGGTTCAGGGATTCCGCTTCCCCCTTGATCGGCACCCGGACGGCGCCGTCGGCCAGGTCCCGAACCTCCGGGGGCAGCCCCCACGCTTCGTTGCCGAACAGGATCGCGGTCGGGCCGCCGAAATCGAGGTCGTACATGCCGGCCTCGGCGTCGGGCACGGCGGCAAGGATCCGGAACCCTCGGTTGTGAAGCGCCTCGGCCGCCGCCGAGGGTGAAGCTTCACGCACCACGGGAAGGTGGAACAGGGAGCCGGCGGAGGCCCGCACGGTCTTGGCGTTGTAGACGTCTACCGATGATTCGGTGAACACCACGGCCGCGGCCCCCGCGGCATCCGCCGACCGAAGGACGGCACCGGCGTTCCCCGGATCACGGACGGAGCACAGCACCGGGATCACCCCGGCAGCGGGAAGGTTCTCGAGGGACGCGTGGACGAACCGCGCAACCGCCACCAGGCCCTGGGGGGTAACCGCCGACGTCAGACGGGCCATCACCCCGTCGGACACCTCGGTCACCGGGATCCCCAACGCCTCCGCAGCAGCGACGACCTCGGGGATCCGCCCGGTCGAGCCGGGGACGTGGAACATGGCCTCCACGACGCCAGCCTTCAGGGCCTCTCCGGTGGCCTGGGCGCCCTCGACCAGGAACCGCCCGGCCTGCTCTCGGAGCCCGCGCTTCTTCAGCTTGGCGGCGTCCGCCACCGCGGGGTTCTTGGTGCTCGTGATCACCGTCGGGATCCTGACCTCGACGGTGGCGTCAGCCGCCGTTCCCCTTCCGGGCCACCTCGACCAGGCCGGCGAACCCCTTGGGGTCGGAGACCGCCAGATCGGCCAGCACCTTCCGGTCGAGATCGACCTCGGCGGCCTTCAGGCCGCTCATGAACGCGGAGTACGACATGCCGTGCTGCCGGGCGGCCGCGCCGATCCGGGTGATCCACAGCCGCCGGAAGTCGCGCTTGCGGGCTCGGCGGTCGCGGTAGGCGTACCTTCCCGAATGGAGTAGCTGCTCTCGGGCCACCCGCACTCGACGGGACCGAGCTCCGTAGTACCGCTTGGCCCGATCGAGAACCGCCCGCCGTCGCTTCCGTCCGTGAACGCCTCGCTTGATCCTGGGCATCAGCGCCTCCCCAACAGGCGAAGCACCGCGGCGCGTTCTGGACCGACCACGTTGCTCCGGTGCAGGCGGCGCTTCCTGGTGCTGCCCTTCTTCTGAAGGTTGTGGTTGAGGTTGGCCCGGCGATGGATGACCTTCCCGGTCCGGGTCACCCGGAATCGCTTGGCCGCGCCTCGGTGGGTCTTCGCCTTCACGCTGACTCCTTGGATTGCGGTTCTTCCTGTGGTTCCGGCTCTCGTGACTCCCGGGCCGGCCTCACCCGCGGGGGAGGCTTCCGGGTCGGCGCGAGAACCATGACCATGTTCCGGCCATCGAGCTTGGACGGCTGATCGACCGTGGCCAGCCCGTCGAGGTCCTCGACGAGCCTATCGAGGATACGCTGTCCGAGCT
>DAITPV010000220.1:0-4118 GCA_036833435.1 Actinomycetota bacterium
CTTCCAACCCTCGACGGCGCCATCGAGGGACCAGGCATCGTGCTCCCCGGCCCTCCGGCCCCCACACAGGTGGAGCTGCAACAGGTCGCTCCGGCTCCCGCGACTCCGTTGGTGGCCACGGCCGCGGACCTCGGTCTGGGCGTCCCTCTTCCGCAGGTGGATGAGGAGGTCGCGGAGGAGCTTCCACCACCGGTAGAGCCCCCGATCGAGGTCCCTCCGCCCATCGGGGGAGACACGGACGGGATCCCGCCGATCGTGGAGCCGATTCCCGCGGCCGGCCCACCCGTGGCTCCGCCGGTCATCGACGGTGGGACATCCGCTGTCGACGACCCGCCCCCGCTGCCCGGCGACACGGACGACGACCCCGACCTCGAATGTCCCGCCGAAGAGGATGCCGATCCGGATGTGGATCTCCCGCCTTCAGGAGACCCCGAACCCCTGCCGGTGGACCTCCCGCCGTCAGGAGACGATCAGGAAGAGGACACGACCGAGCCCGAGGAAACCTGGGTCGACGGTGACGCGGTGATGGTGGAGCACACGGACTGGAGCGGGTGAGGGGAATCGGACCCCCGTCTCGAGCTTGGGAAGCTCGCGTTCTACCACTGAACTACACCCGCAGGAAGATCGAAGTATAGCGACGGCCGGAGGGCCCTTCGAGGTGCGCTAGGCTGCGCGCGTGATCCTCTCCGACCGGACCATCCGCGAGGAGATCCAGGCAGGACGGATCGAGATCGATCCGTTCGAGCCGTCCGCCTTGCAGCCGTCGTCGGTCGACGTCCGGGTGGCCGGACTGTTCCGCGTGTTCCACAACGCCCGGTACCCGTACATCGACGTCAAGAAGGAGATGGAGGACCTCACCGAGCTCGTCGAGGTCCCCGAGGGCGAGGCGTTCATCCTCCACCCGGGAGAGTTCGTCCTGGGCTCGACCCTCGAGCGGGTCCGGCTCCCCGACGACGTGGCGGCTCGATTGGAGGGCAAGTCCTCGCTGGGACGGCTGGGCCTGCTCACTCACTCCACAGCCGGCTTCGTGGACCCCGGATGGGACGGCGACCTCACGCTCGAGCTGTCCAACGTGGCCAACCTGCCGATCACCATCTATCCGGGGATGAAGATCGGCCAGATCGCGTTCCTTCGTCTCACCACGCGGTCGGACGCACCGTACGGGAAGGGACGAGGGAGCAAGTACCACGGGCAGCGGGGGCCGACCCCCAGCCGGTACTTCGAGAACTTCCGGTAGCCGCTAACCCTCGGCGGACACGCTTCCGGACTCGGCCGGTTGCTTCCCGTCGACACCCACGGCTTCGGCGACCACCTGGGCCACGTCCTTGACCTCGAGGTCCCCGCCCTTGCCGCGGGCGCCGTCGTCCAGCATCACCAGACAGAACGGGCAGGCCACCCCGAGCACGTCGGCTCCGGTCGACGCTGCCTCGTCGGTGCGCTCGCTGTTGATCCGCTTCCCGATGTGCTCCTCCATCCACATCCGGGCCCCGCCCGCGCCGCAGCAGAACCCTCGCTCCCGGTGCCGGGCCATCTCCACCTGCCGGACTCCCGGGATCCTGTCCAGGACGTCTCGGGGCTCGTCGTACACCCCGTTGTGCCGGCCCAGGTAGCAGGGGTCGTGGTAGGTGACGAGCGCGTCCACCTCCTTGGTGGGACGGAGGCGGCCATCGGCGATCAGGCGGGACAGGAGCTGGGTGTGGTGGATGACCTCGTAGTCCCCACCGAAGTCTGGGTATTCGTTGCGGATCGTGTTGAAGCAGTGAGGGCAGTTCACGATGACCTTCTTGACCCCGGCGGTGTTCAGGGTGGCGACGTTCTCCTTGGCCAGCTCCTGGTACAGGTACTCGTGGCCCATCCGCCGGGCCGGGTCCCCGTTGCACTGCTCGCGTTGTCCGAGGATGGCGAACCGGACGCCGGCCTTCTGCAAAAGGCGAGCGGTGGACTGGGCGATCTTCTTGGCCCGGTCGTCGAACGAAGCCGCGCAGCCAACCCAGTACAGGTACTCGGGAGACTCACCATCCTCCAGGACCTTGACCCCGAGCCCGTCGGCCCACTCGGCACGCTGGTTCTGCGGAACGCCCCAGGGGTTCTTGGTGCTCTCCAGGTTCCGGAGCAGGAGCCCGGCCTCCTGGGGAAACCGTGACTCGCCCATCACCAGGTTGCGGCGCATGTCCACGATGTGGTCGACGTGCTCGATGTTGACGGGGCACTCCTGCATGCACGCGCCGCAGGTGACGCAGTCCCACACCACCTCGTCGTCGACGACGTCGGGATTGAGGGGGACCTTCTCCGGCTCCTTCTCTTCCGCGCGGGCGTCGAGGATGACCTCACCCTGCTCGAACACGTGGTCCCGGAGGTTCATGATCAGGAGCTTCGGCGACAGGGGTTTGCCGGTGTTCCACGCGGGGCACACGTCCTGGCACCGCCCGCACTCGGTACACGTGAACGTATCCAGGATCTCCTTCTGGGAGAGATCCTCCACCGTTGCCGCTCCCAGGGAGGTGCCCTCCTCCATCTTGTCCAGGTCGATCTCCAGCGTGGAGAGCTTCCCCATGGGTTTGGTCTTCGACAGGAACACGTTGAAGAAGCTGGTGAGTATGTGCAGGTGCTTGGAGTAGGGGATGTACACCAGGAATCCCAGGATCAGGATGATGTGCCCCCACAGGAAGAACCCGTGGAAGAACGACAGCCACCCCGAGCTCATCACCTCGAACAGGCCGGCCACGAAGTTCGACACCGGTGTCCACGCCGCCGGCGACTCGTTGATTCCCTCGGCGATCTTCACCGCGTTCAGCCCGACCAGCGTGAGGATGATTCCCGTGATCATGGCCAGGATGAAGTCCGCCTCTTCCAGGTGGCTTCCCTTGAATCGATCGTCCCGGCGGACCTTCCGGAAGTACAGGGCCATCAGGATGCCCACGAACACCAGCGCGGCGAACACGTCCTGGATCAGCCCGAGCCATCCGGTGCGGCCGATCAGGGGGATGGCGAAGTCCTCGACGAACACCTCGCCGAACACCTCGATGATCGTGGTGAACAGGACCAGGAAGCCCCAGAAGATGAACGCGTGCATCAGCCCGGGACCGAGTCGCTGGAGCAGCTTCCGCTGGCCCAGCACCACCACGGCCTCCTTCTCGACGCGCTTGGGGAGGTCGTCGAAGCGGTTGACCGGGCGTCCGAGCCGGACCAGCTGCCACAGGGTCAGGGTCCGCATGAGGAACAGGCCGCCGGCCGTGGCCAGGAGCAGGAGGAACACGATGGGGCCCATGCGCGGAGCAGTCTACGGCACGCCGCGGGGGTGGGGAAACGCGCCTACCCGTCGGTAGCTTCAGTCCCCATCGCCGACCGGTAAGCCCGACTTGCCCCATATCCAAGAGGGAGGCAGAAGTTGACAGTCTCATAGTCAACCTTTATCCTGTAGAGGTACATAAGTCATCTGGCAAGGCCCAAAGGAGGCGCAGACATGCCCAGACCAGTGGGAATCGACCTGGGGACGACGAACTCGGTGGTCGCCGTGCTGGAAGCAGGCGAGCCCGCCGTGATCCCCAACGCCGAGGGCTCCCGGACCACCCCGTCGGTGGTGGGGTTCTCGAAGAACAACGAGATCGTGGTGGGTGAGGTGGCCAAGCGACAGGCCATCACCAACCCCGACCGAACCATCCGGTCCATCAAGCGTGAGATGGGAACGGACTGGAAACAGGAGATCGACGGCAAGAAGTGGACCGCTCAGGAGATCTCCGCCCAGATCCTCACCAAGCTGAAGCGGGACGCGGAAGCGTACCTGGGCGACACCGTGACGCAGGCGGTCGTCACCGTGCCCGCGTACTTCGACGACGCTCAGCGTCAGGCCACCCAGGAGGCCGGGCAGATCGCCGGCCTCGAGGTCCTGCGCATCATCAACGAGCCCACGGCCGCAGCGCTGGCATACGGGCTCGACAAGCAGAGCGATCAGACCATCCTGGTCTTCGATCTCGGCGGAGGGACCTTCGACGTCTCCCTGCTGGAGATCGGGGAAGGGGTGTTCGAGGTCAAGGCCACGTCCGGCAACACGCAGCTGGGAGGAGACGACTGGGACCAGCGGATCATCGACTGGATGGTCAAGGAGTTCAAGAACAACT
>DAITPV010000221.1:0-4115 GCA_036833435.1 Actinomycetota bacterium
GTCGCCGGCGGCCAGATCGGCACACACCGTGGCGATGGCGTCGTCGGGGACCGCCAGGAGGACGGCCTGCCCGGCGCGCGCGGCATCGGCGGGCGGAACGAAGGGAGCGTCCGGGAGGAACCGCTCGGCTCTGGCTTCGGTGTCCTCGCCGCCGGCGACCGCAACGATCCGGTGCCCGGCCCGCTCGAGGAGTGCCGCGAACGCGGTTCCGACCCTGCCCGCCCCTACGACCGCGACGTCCATGGGGTCGTGCGGGTCACGCCGGCGAGTATACGTCGCCCTCTCCGACCAACGGAGGGGCGTACGGGCGAACGTCGCCGAGGGCCTGCGGCCCGAGCCGAAGGGTGGCCACCTGCCGGCCACCGGGAAGCTTGGGGTCGGCGTCCAGCTCCAGCAACGGGATGAGGACGAAGCCCCGCTCGTGCATCCGGGGATGGGGCACGTTGAGGCCGGGCTCCTCGATGTCCCGATCCCCGTACGTCAGCACGTCCACGTCGATCAACCGCGGGCCCCACCGCTCGTCGCGGACGCGGCCCATGGCCTCCTCGACCGCCAGTGCGGCGTCGAGGAGTGCTCGCGCCGCAAGCTCCGTCTCCACCTCGACCACCGCGTTGAGGTAGTCGGGCTGCTGGGGTCCGCCCACCGGGGCGGTCTCGTACACCCGCGAGGAACGCATCGTCCGTGCGCCTCGGTCCGCGAGCAGGGACACCGCGCGCCGGAGGTTCTCCAGCCGCTCGCCGAGGTTGGACCCCAGTCCCAGGTACGCCCGGGTCACGAAGGAGCGGAGGCCTCCGCCGACACGTCGTCCAGTCCAAGGCGCGTGGCGGCCTCGGGCTTGTGGACCACCACGCGACAGGAACGGACACCGGCATGGGCGGCCACCGCAGCGGCCAATCGCTCGGCGATGGTCTCGATCAGCGCGTGGGATTCACCCTCGATCAGGCTCTTCACCGCGGTGGTCACGTCCCGATAGTCGGCGGTGGTGTCCAGGTCGTCCTCCCGGACATCAACGTCGATCTCCAGATCGACGACGAACGGCTGGGGACGGTCCCGCTCTCCCGCACGGGCGCCGTGACGTCCCTCGGCCCGGATCCCGGTGAGCCGGAGAACCTGCGGCACTCAGGCCTCCGCGGCCCGCTGGGCCGCTCGCCGGGCCAGGGCGTCCGGGATCTTCCGGAAGTCCCAGGAGGCGAACCGTTCCGGAGTCAGGCGGAACCACCGCCGGCTCTTCCAATGCTTGTAGGGCGGCTCGTTCCCGGCCAGATACTTCAGGGACTGGGCGCGCTCCACGTCCGGCAGCGCCGGATCGTCTTCCGCGAGCGTCACGGTTCCGGTGACCACCACACCGCGGAGCGCGTCGTACGTCTCCCCATCGTCCACCACCGCCGCGGCCCGCCCGTCCCGGAGGAGGTTGTCCACGGTCGGGTTGCCGAGCGTCGAGTTGAAATACATGGCGCCGTCGTGCCACACGTACCAGTACGGGACGGCGTGCGGGACGCCGTCGGCTCCCACGGTGGCCACCCGGACCGTCAGCTGCTCGCGGAGGTACGTGTCGACCTCCTCCGGCGTGAGATCGATCTCCAGCCTCTTCTTCCTAGCCATTGTCGGGCTCGGGTCGCTCGAACGACACGCCCAGGTCCACCGCCACCGGCCCCTCGTGGCCGTGCCGTTCGCCGAGGTAGTGGACCTTGAGGTACTCGGAGATCAGGGGCGCCACGGTGTCCACGGCGTCGTCGAGCACGAAGTGCGCGCACCCGGGGAGGATGGCCACCGTCGCCCCCGGCAGCGCTTCCCCCAACCGTTCGGCGATGTCTGCGGGCTGGAACGGGTCGTCCTCGCCCCACACCACCAGCGTTCGGGTGTCCAGCTCGGCGAGGCGCTCCTCGTTGCCCACCAGGCCGATCCCGTCGATGGCTCGAACCGCCCGCATGAACGCCGGTGGGGCCTCGCGCCAGGGGCGCAGATATTCCTGGAGGTCCTCGTCGGCCAGGCGTTCCCGGCGGCCCATCCCCAGATCGAAGGTCAGACGCACCACGCCTTCGGCGAAGTCCCCGCCGGTCTGCTCCTCGGTGCCCTCCTGAAGCATGCGGACGCCTTCGATCGGCCACGAGTCGAAGGCGATCGAGTCCAGCAGGACCATGGTCCGGACGCCGCCCTCGAGGGCCAGGAGCTGGGCCACCCCACCGCCGATATCGTGGCCGACCACCGCGAACTCACTCACGTCGAGCGCTTCCACGAGCTCCCGCACGTACCCGGCCTGCTCCCTGATGGTCAGGGCCGAGGAGTCCTCGGGCTTGTCCGAGTCGCCGTAACCTAGGAGATCCGGAGCGATGGCTCGGAACCTCGGAGCGAGGATGGGAGCCAAGTCACGCCAAAGATGCGAGGAGGTCGGGAACCCGTGCAGGAGAACGACCGCGGGGCCGTCGCCCTCGTCCACCACGGCCAGCTCGCCGCCGGAGACGGCCACGCGCTTCTTGTCGAGCGTCATGAGCTCTGCCTGATGGCGTCCACCACGCGCAGCATCCGGACCATCGGCTCCACGTCGTGGACCCGGACCATGTGCGCACCCTTCGCCGCCACGTAGGCGACGGCGCCGGCGGTCCCCTCCAGCCGCTGGTCCACCGGGAGATCCCCCAGCGCCGAGCCGATGAACGACTTCCTCGATGGGCCCACCACCACGGGGACCTTCAGGTCGAGGAACGCGTCGATCTCTCGCATCAGCCGGAGACTGTGCTCGGACGTCTTGCCGAACCCCAGGCCGGGGTCGATGGCCACCCGGTCCCGGTCGATCCCCGCGCTCATCGCAGCCGTGAGTCGTTCGGCCAGGTACCCATGGACCTCCCCGACCACGTCCTCGTAGCGTGGGTCCTGCTGCATGGTCTTGGGCTCGCCGAGCATGTGCATCAGGACCAGTCCGGCGTTGGCATCTCGGGCGACGCCGAACATGCCGGGGTCGCCTCCCGCCGTGACGTCGTTGACCACCACCGCTCCCGCTTCAAGCGCGGCCGCGGCGACCTCGGCCTTCTGCGTATCCACGGAGATCGGGACATCCACCTCGGTCACCAGCCGCTTGATCACGGGGATCACCCGGTCGGCTTCCTCGGCGGCGGACACCGCTTCCGAGCCGGGACGGGTTGACTCCCCGCCCACGTCGAGCATGTCGGCCCCCTCCTCGGCCAGGCAGAGCCCGTGGCTCACCGCGTCCTCGGGGTCGAAGAACCGCCCGCCGTCGGAGAAGGAGTCGGGGGTCACATTGACCACGCCCATGACCAGGGTCCGCCCCCCGCATCGGAGGACCCGGTCGCCCATCCGCCACTCGAGCATGTCGCTCATCTCCTGAAGGGTAGCGGCCGCCCCGGATCGCCGTGGAACCTCTCGGGCGAGGTGAGCGTCTTCTGATCGAGGGCACGGGATGATACGGACCGAGACAAGGGAGGCGGCGTTGTCCGAAGCGGGACGCCTCGGCGAGCTGTACGGCGCGCACGCGCCTGCCGCGGCTCGCCTGGCGTACCTGCTCACGGGCGACCGGGCCCTGGCCGAGGACCTGGTCCACGAGGCCTTCGTCCGGATGTACGGCCGGTTTCGAGACCTCCGGAATCCCGAGGCATTCCCCGCGTACCTCCGGACAACGGTGGTCAACCTGACTCGCTCGCATTTCCGGCGGAAGAAAGTTGAGCGCGCTTACCTCGAGCGGGAAGGTCGAGAGGTGGTCGCTTCGGCGCCCGGGCCCGGCGGTGACCAGGAGATGTGGGATGCCTTGCATCGCCTGACCTCGCGTCAGCGGGCCGCGATCGTCCTGCGCTACTACGAGGACCTCTCCGAGGCCCAGACCGCCGACGTGCTGCGATGCCCGGTGGGCACGGTGAAGTCGCTGGTGTCCCGAGGGCTGGATGAGCTGCGTAAGGAGATGACCCGGAGTGAGTGACGTGGATCGAGACGTTCGGAACCTCCTCGAGGCGAAAGCCGAAGAGATGCGACTCGCCCCTGAGATCCCAGGCGGCGTGGTCAAGCGAGCCCGCCGCCGGCGTGTGGTGACTGCCGTCGCGGCCGGAACGGTGACCCTTGCCGCCGCCGTGGGGTTCTACGCGGGCGCCAGCGCGCTCCTGCAGGACTCG
>DAITPV010000222.1:0-4107 GCA_036833435.1 Actinomycetota bacterium
CACCTCGTCCTCCGGTTCTGGCTGCGGAGCGGCCGACGCCGTCTCGTCGGGCTCCTCCGCCCGGCCGTCGAGCCGCTGGCGGATCACCCGCAGTGGAAGGTATTCGTCTCGCTGGAGCCGGAGGATGGTCCGGAGGCGCTGGACGTCGGGGTCGTAGAACTTCCGGTATCCCGACTCCGTCCGCTCCGGGGAGATCAGGCCCTCGCTCTCCAGGAACCGGATCTTGGAGATGGTGATGTCGGGGAACTCCGGCTTGAGGTTGACCAGGACCTCACCGATCGACTGGTAGTCCCTGGCCACCGTGGCCATCACTCCCCTTTCGCCGAGAAGAACGCCAGCTTGAACTTGCCGATCTGGATCTCGTCGCCGTTCGCCAGCTGGGTGTTGTCCACGCGCTCCCGGTTGACGTACGTCCCGTTCAGGCTGCCCATGTCGTGGACGAAGAACTTGGAGTCCTTGCGCCGGATCTCGGCATGGCGCCGGGACACTGTGATGTCGTCGAGGAAGATGTCGCTCTCGGGATGCCGGCCCGCGGTGGTCACGTCCTTCTCGATCAGGAACTGCGAGCCGGCGTTGGGGCCGCGCTTCACCACCAGGAGGGCCTGGCCCTCGTGGAGGTCGTCGAGCGGCAAGAAGATCTCCTCGCCGGTCTCGTCCTCGATCTCGGTGGGGGTCAACCCGACGGTGGTGTCATCCTGCAACGGATGGCCACACTTCGCGCAGAATCGCGAGTCGGCCGGGTTTCGATGTCCACATCGGGTGCAGTACACCTGGCGCTCTCCTGGAGGTCGAGGTTCAGGGTTGAGCGTCAGACAGTATACGGGGGGTTGAGGGTCGAGTGGCGCTCTACTCCTGGTCTCCGCCGGCCTCGACCGTCTGCTGGTAGGCCTTGGCGTCCAGGAGGTCGTCGAGCTCGTCCGGCTCGCTCATCTCCACGACCACGATCCATCCCTCGCCGTATGGGTCCTGGTTGATGAGCTCGGGGGTCTCGGACAACGCGTCGTTGCGGGAGACCACCTTGCCGGTGACCGGGCTGAACAGGTCGGAGACCGACTTGGTGGACTCCACCTCGCCGAACGCCGCTCCGGCTCTGACCTCGGTGCCCTCTTCGGGCACGTCCACGTAGACCACGTCGCCCAAGGCGTCCTGCGCGAAGTCGGTGATGCCCACGCGAACTCGGTTCCCGTCCTCCAGGGCCGCCCATTCGTGCTCGGCGGTGTACTTCAGCTCTCCGGGGTACTCCATCCAACCTCCCTTGGTTATCCTCCGGCCTCCGCGGCTTCGCGGAGCGCCCGTGCTCGGGCCTGCGATGGCCTCCACGCGGGCCCTCGGCGACCGCCACGAGCCAGCATCGAGGTCAGCAGGCTCTCCAGCCCTCCGCCGCACCGAGGGCAGCTCCCGGCCTCCGACCTCCCGGGGGTGATCCCTCGGTTGCCGCAATTCTCGCACCGCCACAGGGTCTTCCGGCCGGACAGCCCTCCCCGGCGAGCGATCGGGCGGCCGTCCACCTCCACCAGGTCCATCTCGAAGGGGACGGGCGGCGCGGCGGCCAGCGGCGTGTCCAGCCCGAAGGCGTCGGCGTACCGAGCCAGCGAGCGAAGGTCTTCCTCGGAGAGGTTGCCGGTGACCACCATCCGGACGCCGGCGTGCCCCCTGGCATCCAGCTCCCACCGAACCTCCCGGAGGAGGCGCGGGAGGTCAGGGCGGACGGATCCGCCGACGTCCAGGCGAACGGCGGACAGCCGCTCCCCGAGGGCCTCCGCCGCAGCGATCGCCCCGGCACGCTCGTCCAGGATGGTGTCCACGGTGGCCACCCGGGGCACGTCCTCCGCAACGACCTTGTCGAAGGCCAGCCAGGCGTCCGGGACCCCGAGGACCAGGGACAGGTCGTGGTCGATGGGAGCGAAGGCCTCGCTTCCCAGGGCGCGGACGCCCGCGACCGTGCTCACGCCGTCGCACCCACCCACGAAGGCGGCCCGCTCCATCACCCCGGCGACGGCGGGATGGAGTCGTCTCGCGCCCAGCGCGTACACCGGCCGGTCACCGGCAGCCAGCTTCGCTCGAGCCGCGGCGGTGGCCGTCCCCGTGGCCTGAGCCATCGTTCCCAGGATCGCGGTGACCACCTCGGCGAACCCCACGTATCTCCCCGTGATCACCAGCACGGGCTCCTCGGGATAGGCCACGGATCCTTCGGGGAGCCCGGCTACGTCCACGGGGTGGCCGGTCAGGAGGCCCAGGACCTCCTCGGTGCCGGCCACGAGCATCCACGGCCAGCCGGCCGGCAGAACCGCCGTCTTGATCTCGGCGGTGACCAGGGGGTCCGCATCGCGGCCCCGGAGGACCTCGGCGGTTCGGGCGGTGGCGGCGTCGGAGGCCAGCCCGCCCCACACCTCCGTGTCGTTGGCGGTGCCTTCGTCGTCCACTCGATCCTCCATCCTCAGCCCGCCGGCTCCGCGAAGTCGAACTCATCGCTCCGCTCGGCGGCGTCGAACCGCAGCGCCTCGCGTTCGTCGGTCTCCACCGAGACTCCCGGCTGGGCGTCCACCACGGTGAGGGCTCCGCCCGGGATCGTCAGGGCCTCGGTCATGGTGTCGGCCGGGCCGATGGCCCCGAGCTCGAGGGGCGTCTCCAGGGGGGCTCCGTCCATCAGCACCGCTCCCCCGTCACCCGGGCCGAACCACGTCGATGCGGTCACCCTGCGTTCCCCCACCGCCACCGCCTCCGCACCCGCCCCGCGCAGCTCCTGGACCAGGTCGAGGACGGCGTCCCAGGCCACGCTCCGCTCGGGGTCGGAGATGGTCAGCACGATGCCGGGGCCTTCCACGGGCACGGTCCCCGAGAGTACCCGGAGATCGGCCAATGCATCACGGGCATCGCGGATGGCCAGGTCCTCCCGCTTCGCCGTGGACCGGTACCGCGCCAGCCGCAGCTGCAGGTCCGAGACCCGATCGGCCAGCTCCTCGGCCTCCGTGCTCAGGTCGGCGAGGATCCGGGTGAGGTCCTCGGGGCGCTCCGCCGCGAGCCGGCTCACGCGGTCCTGGGGACGCTCGGTGGCCTGGATGGCCACCAGGAACCCAACGGCCAGGGCCACCACGGCGACGGCCACCCGGCTCTCGATCCGCGTCGGCGGCCGCATCGAGGGCCGCCGCCCACCCAGCCACCGGTCCTCGGGATCGGGGAAGCCGACGTCGCTCACTGGCGGAAGTAGTACCGGCGGATCCCGGCCAGGCTCTGGAACATCCGAACGCCGAACACGATGATGATCCCGACCGACAGGTCCGGGGCCCCCAGCCGGTCACCGAGCCACACCACGAACGAAGCCAGCAGGGCGTTCGACAGGAACCCGACCAGGAACTCCCCCTCGTGGTACCCGCCCTCCAGGCGAGCCCGGAACCCCTCCAGGACCGTGTCCAGCGCGGCCACCACGACGACGGGGAGATACGGGGCCAGACCGACCGGCAGCGTGGGGCGGAACACCAGCCCCACGACGATTCCGGCGAGCAGGGCTCCGAGGGCGACCATTCACCCTCCCGTGGGGACGGCGTAGTCGAGTGAAGCTCCGCCATCCAGGCCGGGCACCGACAGCTGGTCGGCGGTCCTCACGACGTACCCCAGTCCGTAGACCTGCTCCCACACCGCGAACTGCCGGCCGATCTCGGAGCCGGCCATCCGCCGAGCGAGGGCCTCCGGATCGCCGATGGCCGTCACTCGGTACGGAGAGGACACGGCGCCCAGGTTCACCAGGATGGCGTCTCCCGCGGTTCTGATGGCCGTGGTGGACACCACTCGCCGGTCGCCGATGGCCACGGCCTCCGCTCCCGCAGCCCACAGTGCGTTCACCACCAGGCGGAGATCCGCGTCCCGGATGCGCAGGTCGGCCGCCTCGCCGCGCGTGGTCGCGGCGTCCGGGCTGTCGGACAGCTCCACGGTCACCCCCGGCCCCCGGACCGGCTCGACGCCGGTGATCTCGCGGAGCCGGGCGAGATCGTCCGCCAGTGCTTCGGTTTGCTGCGACTCGCCGATCGCGGCGTCCTGGGCGTCGGCAAGCCGGCTCGATAACGAAGTCACCTCGGTGCCCAGGTCCCGGTGAGTAACGGGGGAACCCTC
>DAITPV010000223.1:0-4104 GCA_036833435.1 Actinomycetota bacterium
GACGCCCTCGTACTTATTACGTAGGCGCGCCCGGGGTCGGACCCCCGGCTGCGCGCCAAAGGCCACTCGATCGAGTGGCCTTTCTGTTTCTCCCGCAGGAGAACTCGCGCAGCCGGAGTGCGAACCCGTGCGCTCGGAACAAGGAGGACGGGAATGCGCTTCGACATCTACGACGGCGCCCGGAGCGTCGGCACCGTGCTGTGGGAAGGGCCAGGACAGGTACGCCTGGAGGTCGATGACCGCCGGGACCGGGAGTTCCTGAGCGAGTACTTCACCACCGAGGTCACCTACCTGACCGCGGGGTTCGACGAGGACGGTGACGGCACCCACAGCCGCCGCCGCGACTGGTCGCCGTGGGAGTTCCAGCGCGCCTGCCGGTCGCTGCCCGGATACCAGATGGTGGCCCAGCCCGCCGGTCCGGTCGAGGAACGCGAGGGGGCATGACGGTCAGCGGCGCCCGAGCTCTGATCGCCAGCCTCGAGCGTGAGGGTGTCGATGTGATCTTCGGCATCCCCGGCGGAGCCATCCTGCCCGCGTACGACCCCCTGCTGGACTCATCGGTGCGTCACGTGTTGATGCGCCACGAGCAGGGGGCCGGCCACGCCGCCGAGGGCTACGCCCACGCCACCGGGAAGGCCGGGGTGTGCATGGCCACGTCGGGGCCGGGGGGCTGCAACCTGGTGACCGCGCTGGCCGACGCGATGATGGACTCGGTGCCGGTGGTGGCCATCACCGGCCAGGTCCCCACCTCGGTGGTGGGGAACGACGCGTTCCAGGAAGCCAACGTCACCGGGATCACCATGCCGGTCACCAAGCACAACTGGCTGGTCACCGACCCGGCCGACATCCCCGGCGTGGTGCACGAGGCGTTCCACATCGCCACTACCGGACGGCCGGGGCCGGTCCTCATCGACATCCCCAAAGATGTGCTGTTGGCCGAGACCTCGTCCGGGCCACCGCAGCAGGTGGATCTTCCCGGCTACCGGCCCACGATCCGAGGGAACCCCCGGCAGATCCGTGAGGCGGTCAGGCTGATCCGGGAGTCCGAGCGTCCGGTGATCTACGCGGGAGGCGGGATCCTTCGTTCCGAAGCCTCGGACGAGCTGTTCCGGCTGGCCACGACCGGCGAGCTCCCGGTGGTCACCACGCTGATGGGCCGGGGCGCGTTCCCCGACTCGCACCCGCTGGCCCTGGGGATGCCTGGGATGCACGGCTCGTACTGGGCCATCACCGCGATGCAGAAGGCGGACCTCCTGATCGCGCTCGGCGTGCGGTTCGACGACCGGGTCACCGGCAACCTGGCCGCGTTCGCCCCCGGCGCCAAGGTGATCCACGTGGACGTGGACCCCGCGGAGATCGGGAAGAACCGCGCCGCGGACGTCCCTATCGTGGGCGACGCCAAGCCGGTGATCGCCGACCTGACCGACGCGCTGGAGTCAGAGCAGGCGAACGGCCGACCCGATCGCTCCGCCTGGCTGGCCACCATCGACGACTGGCGGAAGCGCTTCCCGCTCCGGTACGAGCAGGAGGACGGCGGACCGGTGAAGCCCCAGTACGTCATCGAGCGGCTGCGCGAAGCGTTCGGCAGCGACACCGTGGTCGTGTCGGGGGTCGGGCAGCACCAGATGTGGACCTCGCAGTTCTGGACGTTCGATCGGCCCAACACCTGGATCAACTCGGGCGGGCTGGGAACCATGGGGTTCGCGGTCCCCGCCGCCGTCGGCGCCAAGGCCGGCCGTCCCGACGCCCGGGTGCTGGCCATCGACGGCGACGGGTGCTTCCAGATGACCGCCCAGGAGCTGGCCACCTCGTCCACCGAAGGGTTCCCCATCACCGTGGCCATCATCAACAACGCCTACCTGGGGATGGTCCGGCAGTGGCAGGAGCTGTTCTACGACCGCCGGGAGTCCCAGGTGTACCTGGGCCACGACGTTCCCGACTACGCCAAGCTGGCCGAGGCCTACGGATGCATCGGCCTCCGGTCGGAGACCGTCGAGGACGTGGACCCCGTGATCGACAAGGCCCTGTCGATCGACGATCGCTCGGTGGTCATCGACTTCCGTTGCGACTCCACGGAGATGGTCTTCCCGATGATCCCCGCGGGCGGCTCGAACGACGACATCATCCTGGCTCCACCCGAGCCGGTGTGCGATCCGGAGGAGGCTCCGGTCGCATGAGCCTGCACACCATCTCCGTGCTCGTGGAGGACAAGCCGGGCGTGCTGGCTCGGGTGTCCAACCTGTTCGCCCGCCGCGGCTTCAACATCCACTCGCTGGCGGTGGGGAACAGCGAGGAGCCGGGACGGTCCCGGATGACCATCGTGGTGGAGATCACCGCCAAGCCGCTGGAGCAGGTCACCAAGCAGCTCAACAAGCTGATCAACGTGCTGAAGGTGGTGGAGCTCCCGCCGGGTGATGCCGTGGAGCGGGAGCTGGCCCTGTTCAAGGTCCGGGCGGAGGGAGACGCCCGGGCCCGGGTGATCGAGACGGCATCAATCTTCCGGGCCAGGGTGGTGGACGTCACCCACTCCACGCTGGCGGTGGAGGTCACCGGTACCCCGGACAAGGTGGAGGCCCTTCGGGAGCTGCTCGAGGGCTTCGGGATCGAGGAGATCGTCCGTACGGGCCGGGTGGCACTGGCCCGCGGCGACCGGGACCGGGCCCCGCGACTCATCGCCACGGCGTAACGCGGCGCCGGACACGCCAAGAGACCGGGAGGAGAGAGGCATGGCCACGATCTACTACGACGAGGACGCGGACCGAGCAGCCCTGGAGGGCCAGCGGGTGGCGGTCCTGGGATACGGGAGCCAGGGGCACGCCCACGCCCTGAACCTCAGGGACTCGGGCCACGACGTCCGGGTGGGGCTTCGGCCCGGATCCCGGTCCTGGTCCGACGCCGAGGACGCCGGCCTTCGGGTCCTGCCCACCGGCGAGGCCGTTGCGGAAGCGGACGCGGTGATGATCCTGCTCCCCGACACCGCCCAGCCCGCGTCCTACGACGCGGATGTGGCCCCCAACCTGGCCGACGGGGCGCTGCTGCTGTTCGCGCACGGGTTCAACATCCACTTCGAGCGCATCGACCCCAAGGAGACCGTCGACGTGGCCATGGTGGCCCCCAAGGCTCCCGGCCATCTGGTTCGCCGGACCTACGAGGAAGGCAAGGGCACGCCCGCACTGCTGGCGGTGCATCGCGACTCCACGGGCAAGGCCCACCAGCGGACCCTGGCCTACGCGCAGGGCATCGGAGCCACCCGAGCAGGGGTCCTGGAGACGACGTTCGCCGAGGAGACCGAGACCGACCTGTTCGGCGAGCAGGCCGTGCTGTGCGGCGGGACCTCCTCGCTGGTCCAGGCCGGCTACGAGACCCTGGTGAAGGCGGGCTACCAGCCCGAGGTGGCGTACTTCGAGTGCCTCCACGAGCTGAAGCTCATCGTTGACCTCCTGTACGAGGGCGGGTTCTCGTGGATGCGCCACTCGATCTCCGACACCGCGGAGTACGGTGACTACACCCGCGGCCCGGTGGTGGTCGACGCCGAGATCCGCGAGCGGATGCAGCGGATGCTGGACGACATCCGCTCCGGCTCGTTCGCCGACGAGTGGATCGCCGAGGCCGACGCCGGGTTCCCCAAGTTCAAAGAGATGCGCTCCGAGGCCCGGGCCCACCCCATCGAGACCGTGGGACGAAAGCTGCGCTCGCTGATGCCGTGGCTGGACGCCAAGGAGGTCCCCGGTGACTGACCGGGTGGCCATCTTCGACACCACGCTGCGCGACGGCGAGCAGGCTCCCGGGATCGCCCTCAACGTCCGGGAGAAGGTGGAGATCGCCGAGCAGCTGGCCCGCCTGGGGGTGGACGTCATCGAGGCCGGGTTCCCCGCGTCGTCGCCGGGAGAGCTGGAGGCCGTTCGGGAGATCGCCCGTCGAGTAGCCGGGCCCGCCATCGCCGGGCTGGCCCGGTGTGGAGCGGGCGACATCGATGCGTGCTGGGAGGCCGTGGGTCCCGCGGACCGATCGAGGATCCACGTGTTCATCGCCACCAGTGATGTCCACATGGAGCACAAGCTCCGGATGACTCCGGCCCAGGTCCTGGAGGCCACCCGGGCCGGG
>DAITPV010000224.1:0-4080 GCA_036833435.1 Actinomycetota bacterium
GCTTTGGTGACCGGGGCCCTGGTGTCGGTGATCCTGGTCGCCACGCTCGGCGGCGTGGGAGGGGAGGTTTATCTGCTCACCGCGGTGGCCTTCCAGGCCGGTTTGGCCGCGTTCTCGATCCTGTGGATCACCATCCGCCACCGAGGATGGGTCCCGGCCCTCGGCCTTCGCAGCCAGAGACCGGCCAAGGATCTGGCGACGGGGGGCTGGGCCGGCGCGGGGCTGTTCGCCGGGGTGGCCTTCCTCCTGTTCCCGATGTTCGTGGTCCTGGTCCGGCTGCTGACCGGGGGCCCCCCTGATCCGATCGACCAGCCCGTGCTCCCGGGCGACCCCACGCCGGGCGAGGTGGTCCTGGGGCTGGTGGCCACGGTCGTCGCCGCGCCCGTGGGCGAGGAGATCTTCTTCCGTGGCTTCCTGTACGGGTCGCTCCGGGGACGGTTCGGGTTCTGGGTCGCCGGCTCGATCTCCGCCGTGGTGTTCGGCGTGTTCCACGGCGACCCGGTCCTCGCCGTGATGATGTTCTTCGTCGGGCTCGCGCTGGCGGCCCTCTACGAATGGCGGGGGTCACTGATCACGCCGATCGCCGCCCATGCCGTGTTCAACGTGATCGGCTACACCCTCATCGTCATGGACCGAACCTGACCACGACCACTGAGGAAGCCGCCGCGGCCCTGGCCGGCGGGCACGTGGTGGCGTTCACCGGAGCGGGCATCTCCGCGGAGTCCGGGATCCCCACGTTCCGCGACCCGGGAGGGATCTGGGACCGGTTCGATCCCCAGGACTTCGGCACCTGGGGAGGCATCACCCGGCTGGCCATGAGCGTGCCCGACGAGCTCGCCGACTTTCTGGTCGAGCTCCGAAGGGTGTTCGCCGCGGCCCGGCCGGGGCCGGCCCATACCGCGCTGGCTCGCCTCGAGGATGGCGGACTGCTGACCGGGGTGATCACCCAGAACGTCGACGGCCTCCACCAGGAGGCCGGAAACTCGACCGTGATCGAGGTCCACGGCTCATTCGAGCGCACGTCATGCCTGTCGTGTGGGAACCGGGAGCGAGTGAGCCGGGCGGAATTCGTGTCGAACCTCGACCGGGCCATCGTGGGCCTCCGAACCGCCTTCGTCCCCAGCATGGCCTCCCTCCTGCCGCGGTGCTCGAGGTGCGGGGGACCGGCCCGTCCGGACTTCGTGGCGTTCGGCGAGACCCTGCACGACTTCGAGGGAGCGGACCGGATGGCCAGAGGTGCCCGGGTCATGCTGGTGGTGGGCACCTCCGGCGAGGCGTTCCCCGCCGCCCAGCTCCCGGAGACGGCGTCGCGGGAAGGGGCGGTGGTGATCGAGGTGGGGACCGGCCCGACCTTCATCGAGGCCGATCTCCGGGTCCCCGGCGAGGCCGGCGCGGTGCTCCCCGCGCTCGCGGACGCCGCGCTCAGGTGACATCCTGTCCCCCCAACCCAGGAGGAAGCGACCATGCCCCAGTTCCCCAGCGAGGAATGGCTGAAGGAATACGTGACTCGTATCAACGACAGCCCCGCGTACAAGGAGGCCGCGGCGTCGTGGGAGGGGGACGTGGCCTACGTGATCGAGGCCGAGCCCGACAAGGGCGTGCCCGAGGATGTGTGGGCGTGGCTCGATCTGTGGCACGGCGAGTGCCGGGAGGCCAAGATCGTCAGCGCCGAAGAGGGGGAGAAGTCTCGGTTCGTGATCCGGGCCCCGTTCACGCGATGGAAGGAAGTGATCCGCAAGGAGCTCGACCCGGTGAAGGGCATGATGCAGGGCAAGCTGAAGCTCAAGGGCGACCTCCCCACGATCGTTCGCTACGTGAAGGCCGCCAACGAGCTGGTGAACCTGTCGCAGACCGTCCCCACCGAGTTCCCCGACGAGTGACATGCGGGCCGTCGTCTTCGAAGACATCGGCAGCGTCAGGGTCGACGACGTCCCCGACCCGGCCATCGAGGAGCCCGGCGACGTCCTGATCCGGCTGACCGCCGCAGCGATCTGCGGCTCGGACCTCCACTTCTTTCACGGGAAGGCCCCTCTCCTCCCCGGCGAGGTCCTGGGACACGAGGGCGCTGGGGTGGTCGAGGAGGTGGGATCCGAGGTCACCTCGGTCCGGCCGGGGGACCGGGTGGTGGCGCCGTTCAACATCGTGTGTGGCGATTGCTGGTTCTGCAAGCGCGGACAGACGTCGCTGTGCGAGGACTTCCGCAACCTGGGCGCGGGGGAGATGGGCGGCGGCCTGGGAGGGACTCACGCGGAGCGCCTCCGGGTCCCCAACGCGGACCGGAACCTCCTGAAGATCCCCGACGGGATCGAGGACGAGCGCGCGCTGTTCCTGGGAGACATCCTGACCACCGGCTACTACGCGGCCGCCATCGCCGGGATCGAGCCTGGGGACACCGTGGCGGTGGTCGGCGCCGGGCCGGTTGGGTTCTTCGCTGCCCAGGCCGCGCGGCTCCACGACCCGGCCAAGGTGCTGGTCCTGGACATGCAGCAGGACCGGCTTGATGTGGTGGAAAGCCTGGGCCTTACCCCGATCAACGTCAACGAGCGCAACCCGCAGACCGCCGTGGCCGATCACACCGAGGGACGCGGGGCCGACGTGGTCATCGAGGCCGTGGGATCGGTTCCGGCCTTCGAGACCGCCCAGGAAGTGGTCCGCCGGGGCGGACGGATCTGCGTGATCGGCTGGTACGTGAGCGAGTCCACGGAGCTTCAGCTGGGGATCGCGTGGTTCCGCATGCTCACGTTCGTGTTCGGGGGGATCTGTCCCATCCAGGCGTGGTGGGACCAGGCCCTCGAGGCTGTGGCCGACGGGAAGATCGATCCCCTTCCGATCATCTCCCACACCCTGTCCCTCGAGGAAGCTCCCAAGGGCTACGAGCTGTTCGACAGGCGAGAGGCGACAAAGGTCCTGCTGAAGCCGTGACGGTCGCCGTCGAGTACCTCGACGACGAGCCGAACGGGCTGGCGGGGATGATCGGCGGGCTGATCGAGGGGAACCTGAACGCCCATCCCGATCGCGCCGGGCTGCTTCGTCCCGCCACGGTGGGCATCTCGGCCACCGACGCGGAGACCGCCATCACCCTGTGGCTGTCGCCGAAGCGGGTACGGATCGCCAACGGTCTCCGAGGCCGCCCCCAGGTGGTGATCAGCACCGACTCTTCCACGCTCACCGAGCTGAGCTCCACGCCGCTCCGCCTGGGGTTGCCCGACGCCATGACCGATGAGGGCCGAGAGGTCACCAGGAAGCTCCTGCGTGGCGACATCAGGGTCCGAGGCCTGGTGCGCCATCCCGAGGTGGTGTCTCGAGTGAACCGCCTTCTGTCGGTGCTCTGAAGGGCTACCCTCTCCGCGTGGACGTCCGTGCGGTCGTCAAGGGCGTGCTCGCCGGGGAGCGCCGCGCCGTGGCCCGGGCGATCTCCATGGTCGAGGACGGCTCGGAGTCGCTTCCGGAGCTGATCGCCGGCCTGTACTCGAAGACCGGCAACGCCTACACGGTGGGGCTGACCGGCTCGCCCGGTGTGGGGAAGTCCAGCCTGGCCGCCGAGCTGGTGAAGGTGGTCCGGTCCCGTGAGCGCTCGGTCTCCGTCCTGGCCATCGATCCCACCTCGCCGTTCACCGGTGGCGCGCTCCTGGGCGACCGGCTGCGGATGCAGTCGATGGCCACTGACCCCGGGGTGTTCATCCGGTCGATGGCCACCCGCGGCCACCTCGGCGGGCTGGCCCTGGCGGCGCCGGAGGCGGTTCGGGTCCTGGACGCGGCCGGCGCCGACGTGGTGCTGGTGGAGACCGTTGGGGTGGGACAGGCGGAGGTCGAGGTGGCCACCGCGGCGGACACCACGCTCGTGGTGGTGGCCCCCGGGTGGGGCGACGCCGTGCAGGCCTCCAAGGCCGGGATCCTGGAGATCGCGGACGTGTTCGTGGTGAACAAGTCGGATCGGGAGGGCGCCGTTGAGGCGGTTCGGGACCTGGAGGCCATGCTGCACCTGGGACCGGCGCTCGACTGGACCCCGCCGGTGGTCCGGACCTCGGTCCAGGAAGGCGAGGGGATCGAGGACCTGTGGGAGGCCATCGAGAGCCACCG
>DAITPV010000225.1:0-4058 GCA_036833435.1 Actinomycetota bacterium
GACGATCCACTCATGGACGTTCGGCGCCCAGATCGCGAACCGGTCCCCGGCCTCGAGCCCCGCGGCCATCGCCGCCCTCGAGGCCCGCTCCACGGCCCCCGCCAGCTCCGTGAACGTGAGGGTCACCGGAGCGTCGATCACCGCCTCCCGGTCGGCGAACCGCTCGGCCGAGCTGCGAACCAGGCCGGGGATGGTTCCCCACTGGAGGTCGCCCCTGTTCTCCTGGGTCACGGGTCGCTCCGCTCGATCGGGCATGAATCTGACGGTCCGTCAGGTCTACACTATCGCGGCAACTCGCCCCCGGGAAAGGCCCAGGCATGCTCAAGGACAGCACCGCGATCGTGGGGATCGGCCAGACCCCGTTCGCCAAACAACTGGAGCCCACGGAGAAGCAGCTGGCGTGCGAGGCCATCGTGGCCGCCCTCGACGACGCCGGGATCTCTCCGTCGGAGGTGGACGCCTTCGCCTCCTACACCATGGAGGAGACCGAAGAGGTGGAGGTGGCCAAGAGCATCGGGGCCGGCGACGTCACGTTCTTCAGCAAGGTGGGGTACGGCGGCGGCGGGGGATGCGCCACCGTTGGCCACCTGGCCATGGCCATCGCCACGGGACAGGCATCTGTCGGAGTGGCGTGGCGATCGCGGAAACGAGGCTCCGGGGCCCGGCCATGGACCGACACGGTCCGCCAGCTTCCCGTCCCGGCACAGTGGTCGAGGCCGTGGGGGCTCCTTCGGCCGGCCGACGAGATCGCCATGCTCACCAGGCGGTACATGCACGAGTTCGGAGCGACCCGCGACCACCTGGCCAACGTGGCCATCGCGGTCCGCAAGCACGCCAACCAGAACCCCAACGCGATGATGTACGAGCGTCCCCTCACCCGCGAGCAGTACCTGGAGGCCCGGTGGATCTCGGAGCCGCTGTGCCTGTTCGACAACTGCCTGGAGACCGACGGCGCCCTGGCGTGCGTGGTGGTGTCGGCGGACCGGGCTCGGGACTGCCCGCAGCCGCCGGTGTTCGTCCACGCGTTCGCCCAGGGCCTGCCGGCTCAGCACCAGACGATGGTCAACTACTGGGGTCCCGACCCGCTCATGGGCCCGTCGTGGGCGGCCGGCGAGCTCCTGTGGCGGCAAGCGGACTTCAAGCCGGAGGACGTCAAGGTGGCCCAGATCTATGACGCGTTCACGTCGCTGATCCCGTTCTCGCTGGAGGGCTACCGATTCTGCGACCGCGGTGAGGGTGCCGCGTTCACCGAGGACGGTGCCCTGGAGCCCGGCGGCCGGCTCCCAACCAACACCTCGGGAGGCGGGTTGTCCGAGGCGTACGTGCACGGGTTCAACCTGATCAACGAGGGCGTCCGGCAGATGCGGAGGACCTCCACCGCACAGGTCCCCGGCGCCGATACCTGCCTGGTGACCTCGGGCGAGGGCGTTCCGACCAGCGCCCTGCTCCTCCGGAGCTGACATGTCGACAGAAGACGGCCTCTTGCTCCCGCTCCAGGACGAGGACGGCGCGCCGTTCTGGGAAGGAACACTGCAGGGGGAGCTGCGGATCCAGGCCTGCGGGAAGTGCGGCCGGCTTCGATTCCCCGCCCGGCCCATGTGCCCCTACTGCCGCTCCACCGATGTCACCTGGAAAGCCACCTCCGGCCGGGGCTCGATCTGGTCGTTCGTGGTCCCCCATCCCCCGCTGCTCCCGGCGTACCAGGCCGTGGCTCCCTACAACGTGATCGTGGTGGAGCTGGAGGACGATCCCGGGATCCGGCTGGTCGGGAACCTGGTGTCCTCGGAGGACGGCCCCATCAACGAGGTGGATCCGGACACCATCAGGATCGGTGAGCCGGTCCGGGTGGTGTTCCACCGGGTCACGGACGATATGGCCCTCCCCCGATGGGTTCGGGCATGACGGCCCTAGAACACCAGGTCGGCGAAGCGCTCCATCCCCTCCACGGCTTCCCGCGAGCTGGTCCACGGAGCGACGAGCAGCCGGTGGACGCCGGCCTCCTCCCAACGAGCCACCTCGTCCCGGCCGTCGACCGAGCCGGACACCGTGACCTCGAAGCGGCCGCCGGAAGGACCGGCCTCCTCGAGGTACCCGCGCAAGCGGTTCACCTGTTCCGCCGCCGACTCGGGAGTGTGGTCCATGCCGATCCACCCGTCACCTCGTTGGGCGGCCCGGCGAAGGGCCGCGTCGGACTCTCCGCCGACCACGATCGGCGGATGGGGGCGCTGCGGGGGCTTGGGCTCGAAGGCCACCGCGGGAAAGTCGAAGAACTCACCGTGATGCTCCACCACGGGTTCGGTCCACAGCCGCACGCACACGTCGATGGCCTCGTCCAGACGCCGGCCGCGAGAGCGTGGGTCGAGTCCCACCGCCTCCCACTCACTGGTCATCCATCCGGCGCCGACGCCGACCTCCGCTCGACCGCCCGACACCAGGTCAAGGGTGGCAAAGGCCCGAGCGGAGATGAACGGGTGGCGGATCCCCAGGAGATACACGTGGGTCCCCAGCCGGATCCGGTCGGTGTGCGCGGCGAGGAAGGACAGGTACGCCGGCGCGTCGAACACCGGGGTCTCGGGAGGCACCGGCGGGTGGGGCTCGCCGGGCACCAGCTGGCCGCGCATCTCCAGCGGGAGGACCAGGTGCTCGGGGAGCCACACCGACTCGAACCCCAACCGTTCGGCCGCCAGAGTGGCATCGACGAACGACTTCGGGTTGAGCCTGCCCAACGTGATCCCGAACTTCACGGCGGCCACAGTAGCCGACGACGAACCTTGCAAGGAGGAAGAACATGACGCTTCTCGACGGACGGGTGGCCGTGGTGACCGGCTCCGGGCGGGGCATCGGACGGTCGATCGCCCTGGAGCTGGCCGGGCAGGGTGCCAAGGTGGTGGTGAACGACCCCGGAGTTGAGCTGGACGGCCGAGGCGGCGCCGAGGACCCCACCGCCGGGGTAGTCCAGGAGATCGAGGCCGGCGGCGGGGAGGCCGTGGCCAACTATGACGACGTCTCCCAGTTCGACAGCGCCCAGTCGATCATCGAGACCGCGGTCTCCAAGTTCGGGCGCATCGACATCCTGGTGAACAACGCCGGCATCGTGCGCGACCGGACCCTGGTGAAGATGGCCGAGGAGGAGTTCGACGCGGTGGTCGGCGTGCACCTGAAGGGGACGTTCAACTGCACCCGGCACGCCGCCGGCCACATGAAGGAGCAGGAGTACGGGCGGATCATCAACATCACCTCGAGCGCCGGGCTCCGGGGGAACTTCGGCCAGACGAACTACGCCGCGGCCAAGGCGGGGATCGCCGGGATGACCTTCGTGTGGGCTCTGGAGCTGGGGAAATACGGGGTCACCTCCAACGCCGTGGCCCCGGTGGCCGCCACGCGGATGACCGCGAACATCGCGGTGGAGGGGCAGGAGGGCATCCCTCCGGAGATGGATCCCAGCCTCAACGCCCCGTTGATCGCGTTCCTGGCCTCCGAGCGCGCGGCCCACGTCAACGGCCAGGTATTCGGGCGCCGGGGGTACGGCTACACGATCTTCCAGAAGTTCAAGCCTCAGGCGGAGATGTACAAGCCGGGAGGCTGGACCGCCGAGGAGATCGCCGACCACTTCGACGTCGTTCTGGCCGAGCACATGACCCCGCCGGGGCTTGACGTTGTAGTCCAGAAGCCGGACAAGGAGAAGGGCTGAGATGGCCGGCGACGACTACAAGTTCATCCTGTTCGAGCGACGCGACGCGGTGGCCTGGCTCACCCTCAACCGGCGCGACGTCCGCAACGCCATCAATCAGGAGATGCGCGAGGAGCTCCTCGACGCCATCGATCGGGTGGCCGGCGATCCGGAGCTCCGTGCCCTGGTGCTCACCGGAGCCGGCGAGGGGTTCTGCACCGGCGCCGACATCTCGAAGTCTTCGCGCTCCGGTCCTCCACCCGCCGGAGCCGTGCGGGACGTCATCCGCACGGGGACCCAACGGCTGTTCCGGGCGCTCTGGGAGCTGGAGGTCCCCACCATCGCCGCGGTCAACGGGGTGGCGGCTGGGTTCGGGTGCCACCTGGCC
>DAITPV010000226.1:0-4024 GCA_036833435.1 Actinomycetota bacterium
AGCGGCACAGCTCAAGCGCCTGGGGATCGCTGTGGGCAAGTTCTGGATCTGCAAGTCCACCGTTGGCGCGGTGGCCGAGGCACTGGAGTGCCTGGGTGGGAACGGCTACGTGGAGGAGTCGGGGATGCCCCGGCTGTACCGGGAGACTCCGCTCAACTCGATCTGGGAGGGCTCGGGCAACGTCAACGCCCTGGACGTCCTTCGGGCGGTGGCCAGGTCACCCGAGGCCCTGGATGTGTTCCTGGCCGAGGTCGACGAGGCTCGATCCGGAGATCGCCGGCTGGACGCGTTCACCGAGAGGCTCCGGGACGAGGTCGGGAACACCGACGACCTGGAAACCCGGGCCCGTCTCCTGGTCGAGCGACTGGCACTGGCGTTCCAGGCTTCGCTCCTGGTCCGCTTCGGGCCGCCGGCGGTGGCCGATGCGTTCTGCGCCTCCCGCCTGGACGGACAGGGTGGCCGGGGCTACGGAACCCTGCCGCCCGGCACCGACTTCGGCTCGATCATCGAGCGACACCGTCCCCGTCTGGGCTGACAGGCTCGGGCGCCAGAACGGCGTCGCCGGTGATGACCCTGCCGAACCTGATCGCGGTAGCCAGTGCCTCGAGCTTCGAGTGAACCTTCAGCTTGAACAGGATGTTCTGGACGTGGGTGCGAAGCGTGTTCCGGCTGATGTTCAGCTCCTTGGAGATCTTCTCGGACGACGACCCGTCGGCCATCATCTGGAGGATCTCGGTCTCCCGCTTGGTCAGTCGATCCACCCGAGCCCTGCTCGCTCCGTCCTGATCGCGCCGGCGGCGCAGATGGCGGAGCACCCGGCGCATCTCCTGCGGCTCGATGAGTGGCTCCCCCCGGTACGCGGCGCGGATCGACTTGGCCACGTCCTT
This sequence comes from Actinomycetota bacterium, assembly GCA_036833435.1. Lineage (GTDB taxonomy): Bacteria > Actinomycetota > UBA4738 > UBA4738 > CALAEC01 > DAITPV01. Next base: position 888 of record DAITPV010000226.1, read on the forward strand.
CAACGGCGAGTCCTTGTACAGGAACCCGGACGCCCCTGCGTCGATGGCTCGGGCCACCACGTGGTCGTCCTGATGGGCCGACAGCATCACCACCCGGGCGTCGCCGTCCCGCTCCTTGATCTCCCGAACCGCGGAGATCCCGTCGACCTGAGGCATCTCTACATCCATCAGCACGACGTCGGGGTTCCGGCCGATCGACTCCTCGACCGCCGACCTCCCGTCGTGCACCACGGCGACCACGGAGAGGCCTTTCTCGGTGCGGAGAACTATCCGGAGTGCTTCGGCGAAGGTCCGGTGATCGTCAGCGATCAGGACACGGATGTGCTCGGTCCTGCGGCCTGGGGGGCGGGCCTCCTTCCTGATGGAGGAGGTCATGGTCCGACGATACTCCCACAGGGGCACCAACGGAGCGAGCACCCGGCTTGACCCCTCTTCCTACCGTTCGGTAACCTGCCGTGCCGGCCCCGTCCGGGGCCGATCCCACGAAGAGGAGTGCGGGTTCTTGGGTCGATTGGAAGGCAAGGTGGCGGTGGTTACGGGGGCCGGCCGGGGGATCGGCCGGGCCACGGCCGTCCGCTTCGCGCAGGAGGGTGCCGCGGTGGTGGTCAACGACGTGGACCCCGACCCAGCAGAGGAGACCGCCGCGGCGGTCAAGGAAGCAGGGGGCCAGGCCCTGGTGTCCATCGACAACACCGTGGACCTCGATGCGGCACGGGGGATGATGGAGCGGGCCGCCGAAGGCTTCGGGAAGATCGACATCCTCATCAACAACGCGGGGATCACACGCGACAAGACGTTCCACAACATGGACGACGAGCTGTGGAACTTCGTCCTGGACGTGAACCTGCGAACGGCGTTCCACTCGACGCTGGCAGCCATGCCGTACATGCGCGAGGTGGCCAAGCGAGAGATCGGCGAGCAGGGCCAGCCCGCGTACCACCGGAAGATCGTGTTCACCACCTCGGTCGCTGCTCTGGTGGGGAACGCGGGCCAGGCCAACTACACCGCGGCCAAGGGCGCCATCGTCGCGCTCACCAAGACCCTGGCCCGGGAGCTGGGAGCGTTCCGCATCAACGTGAACGCGGTGGCGCCGGGGTTCATCGAGACCAGGCTCACCGCGGCCAAGCAGGAAGGTGAGGACATCGGGATCCCCGACCAGGTGCGGGGGATGGCCCTCATGCTGATCGCCCTGGGTCGATATGGTCAGCCTGAGGACGTCGCCAACGCCCACCTGTTCCTTGCAAGTGAGGAGGCCGACTTCATCTCGGGCGTGGTCCTTCCGGTGGCCGGCGCCCAGATGGGAGCGTGACATGCCGCTGAACGAGAGCCTCAAGGGGAAGACGTACGAGCCCATCGAGTTCATCGTGGAGGCCGACCGGGTGACCCAGTTCGCCCAGGCCATCGGGGACCTGGACCCTCGGTTCCTGGATCCAGACGCTGCCCGGGGGGAGGGGTTCCCGGATCAGGTGGCCCCTCCGACATTCCCCACCGTGATGCAGATCCTGGGTTCGGCTCAGGTGGTCATGGATCCGGATCTCGGGCTCGACTACACCCGGGTGGTGCACGGAGAGCAGGAATACGAGTGGCGCCGCCCGATGGTGGCCGGCGACCGGCTGAAGGCTATTCCCCGGATCGCGGACATCTATGCCAAGGGGCCCAACGAGTTCCTGGTGACTGAGGCGGAGATCGTGGATGCCGACGGAGAGGTGGTGTGCGTGGCGCGCAGCACGCTGCTCTCTCGGGGAACGGCGGGAGGCTGAGATGGTGGACCGGCCCGACTTCGATGCCATCCAGGTGGGCGACGAGGTGTTCTCGGTTCCCAAGGTGGTCCAGCGGGAGGACGTGAAGGCGTACGCCGACGCCTCCGGCGACCAGAACCCGCTCCACCAGGACGATGACTACGCCCGGAGCGTGGGGTTCCCCGGGATCATCGCTCACGGGATGTTCTCCATGGCTCACCTGACGTCGGCGCTCAAGGACTGGGCCGGCACCCCCGCGGCGCTGAGGTCGATCAAGGTCCAGTTCCGCGCGGTGGTGTACATGGACGAGACCCTGGTGGCCCGAGGAGTGGTGACCTCCAAGGACCAGAGCTCGAAGGACGTTACCCTGGACGTATGGGCCGAGGTCGATCGGGACGGCCAAGTCCTCAAGGCCATCAAGAACTCCCAGGCCGTCGTCTCCCTGGCCTGACCCCGGCACCTCCCAGCCCCGTAACCTCCTCTCACGAAGGCGTGTCTAAGCCGGTGGCGCCATGGTGAGTCGGGAGCTCCTGGAAGCCTGCCGGCGTGGTGATCCCCGGGCGTTCGAGGAGCTGGTGGAGCTCACCTCGCGCCAGGTCTACTCGCTGGCCTACCGGTTGGTGGGGGACCGACACGAAGCCGAGGACGTGGCCCAGGAGGCGTACGTGCGGGTGTACCGGTCGCTCCGAGGGTTCCGCGGGGAGTCGAGGTTCGAGACGTGGCTCCACCGCGTGGTGGCGAACACGGCCCTCAACTACATGCGAAGCAAGAACCGGTTCGGTGAGCCCATCGAGGTCCCGGAGATCGAGGCCCGGGCTCCCGATGCACCGCCGATCGAGCACGACGAGGTGAAGGAGGCGCTGGCCGGGCTTCCGACCGGGCAACGCGCCGTGGTGGTCCTCAAAGACGTCTACGGGTTCTCCTGCCAGGAGATCGGGGAGCAGATGGGACTGTCGGAAGGAGCGGTGAAGGTGCGCCTCCACCGGGCTCGCCGCCGGCTCCGGGAGATGATCTACGGGGCTCGGGAAAGCGAGGAGCACGAGGAGATCCGCTCCCAGCTCTATGCGGAGGAAGCACATGGTCGAGCGTGAAGACTTCGAGGTCCATCTGGCCACCTGCCCGGATTGCTCGAGCGAGCTGGCTCAGTACCGCGAGGTGATGTCGGCGGTGGCCTCGCTCCGCGACGTCCTGGAGGAGCCCTCGGCGAGGTTCCCCGAGCGGGTCATGGCCCAGGTGCTCCAGGAGGATCTGGGGCCCTGGAACGTTGTCCGCCGGGCGGTCCACGACCGACGGATGCACGTTGCTGCCGCCTCGCTCGGTGGCGCTCTGGTGGGCGCCGGGGCCATCGCGCTGTTGTGGTGGCGAATGACCCGAAGGCTGACCGAGCCTCGCCCAGCC
>DAITPV010000227.1:0-4007 GCA_036833435.1 Actinomycetota bacterium
GGCGGTGACGAAATCCCGGGTGCCGGCGACCTTGAAGTCCATGTCGCCGAGGGCGTCCTCGGCCCCCAGGATGTCGGTGAGGGTGACGAACTCTCCACCCTCCGCGATCAGCCCCATGGCGATCCCGGCGACCGGCGCCTTGATGGGCACCCCCGCATCCATCAGCGACAGCGATGACGCGCACACGCTGCCCATGGACGTGGACCCGTTGGACTGGAGGACGTCCGACACCAGCCTCAGGGTGTAGGGGAACTCCTCCTCGGGTGGGATCACCGGCACCAGGGCCCGCTCCGCCAGAGCCCCGTGGCCGATCTCCCGGCGCTTGGGGCCTCGCATGAACCCGGTCTCCCCGGTGGAGAACGGCGGGAAGTTGTAGTGGTGGATGTACCGCTTGGTGTCCTCGGGATCGATGGTGTCGATCGTCTGGGTCATCCGCAGCATCCCCAGGGTGGTGACGTTCAGGACCTGGGTCTCCCCGCGCTGGAACAGGCCCGTACCGTGAGCCCGGGGCACGATCCCCACCTCGCAGGTGATCGGGCGGATCTCGTCGGTCCGGCGCCCGTCCATCCGGATGCCTTCCTCGATGATCCGCCGCCGCATCACATCTTTCTGGAGCGCCTTGAAGTACTTGGAGACCTGCTGGACCCGGGCGGCATGGGCCTCCTCCTCCCACTCCTTGGCGATGTGCGTGGACAGCTCCTCCTTCAGGCTGTCCAGAGCCGTGCTGCGCTCGGTCTTCTCGGCGATCCGCATGGCCTCGCCAATGCGCCCCCGGGCGAAGGAGTCGACCACCGCGACAACCTCGTCGTCGTAGTCGCGGTCGATGGGGAACTCGCGCTCGGCAGCGCCGACCCGCTCGACCATCTCGCGCTGGAAGTCGACGATCTCGCCGATCCCCTTCTTGGCCTCCTCCAGCCCTTCGGCCACCACCTCTTCCGTGGGGGCCACCTGTCCTTCGGCGATGTGCTTGAGGGCCAGGTCGGGGGCCTCGGCCTCCACCATCAGGATGTCGACGCCGCCGGCGTCGTTCTTCCGCCCGGCCACGATCATGTCGAACGTGGCCAGGTCGAGGTCCTGATATGTGGGATTGAGCCGCCACCGGCCGTTGAGCAGGCCGACCCGCACCGCGGCCACGGGGCCGTCGAACGGGAGCCCGGCCAACGTCGTCGCCAGACCGGCGCCGTTGATCCCGGGCACGTCGTAGGGGTTGGCCTGATCCGCCGACAGGACGGTGCACACCACGTGCACCTCCTGACGGAAGCCCTCGCGGAAGGTCGGACGGAGGGGACGGTCGATCAGTCGTGCCGTGAGGATGGCCGTCTCGCTGGGCCGGCCCTCCCGGCGGAAGAAGCCGCCGGGGATCTTCCCGGCCGCGTACATCCGCTCCTCGACGTCGACCGTGAGCGGGAAGAAGTCGATGCCTTCCCTGGCCGGCCCGCTGGTGCAGGTCACCAGGACCTGGGTCTCTCCCAGGGTGACCACGACCGACCCGTGGGCCAGCATGGCCAGCTTGCCGGTCTCGAACGTGATGTCTGTGCCCCCGACGGTTCGGGTGGCGGTGACTGGTTCCATTGAATGCTCCTCTCGTGATTCTGAGGAGCGGAGCGCGATCAGTTGTCAGTGGTGGGCCTCGGCGCGTTGGCGCTCCGGGGTCCGCAACTGATAACTGACCGTGCGCTGCACCCGCTCCTCTGTGGACGGGCCCTGCGCTCCTGACTTGGTCGGCCTCCTTACCTCTGCTAGCGCCGGAGCCCGAGCCGCTGGATCAGGGCCCGATAGCGCTCGACGTCCTCACGCCGCAGGTACTCGAGCAGGCGGCGGCGCTTGCCCACCATCTGCAGGAGGCCACGACGGGAGTGGTGGTCCTTGGTATGGGTCCGCAGGTGCTCGGTCAGCTCGTCGATCCGTTTGGACAGGAGCGCGATCTGCACCTCGGGGGATCCGGTGTCGGAGTCGCTCCGCCGGTGTTCGGTGATCAGGCTGGAACGATCCTCTTTGGTCAACATCGCTGGTCAGGGTATCACACCGGCTTCGCCGCTCACGACGAGCCGACGGGTGACCCGGACGTCGTCCTCGATCTGCTTGCTCAGCGCATCGACCGAGTCGAAGCGGACCTCGTCCCGGATGCGGGCCCAGAACTCCACGGCCATCACCGCTCCCCGCAGGTCGCCCTCGAAGTCCAGCAGGTGGGCCTCGAGGTGCAGGGGCTCCTGCCCGAACGTGGGGTTGATGCCGATGTTGATGGCCGCCACCCAGGACCGGTCCCCAACTCGAGCCCGCCCGGCATACACGCCGCGTCCCGGCAGGAGGATCCCATCCGGGACGCGCAGGTTCGCGGTGGGCCACCCGAGGTCCCGTCCCCGTCCGGCCCCCGGCACCACCGTGCCATCCACCTCGTATCGCCTCAGGAGGGCCCGCTCCGGCCACCCCAGCTCCCCTTCGCCCAGGGCCTCGCGGATGGAGGTCGAGGACACCGGGCGGCCGTCGATCTTGAACAGTCCCACCCCCTCCACCGAGAACCCGTGGACGGCGCCCAGCTCGGTGAGCACGTCGAGGTTGCCGGCGGCGCGATGGCCGAACGTGAAGTTCGACCCGACGGCCACGTGTCGAGCCTCGAGACCCAGGTGGAGCACCCGGTCGACGAATGCTTCCGGCGGCCAGTGGGAGATCTCTTCGGTGAACTCCAGGACGAACAGGGCCTTCACGCCGAGCTCCTCGATCAGCTCCGCCTTGCGCCGGAGCGTGGTGAGCAACGGGGGAACCTTCCCGGGTGACAGCGTGACCAACGGGTGCCGGTCGAACGTCACCGCCACCGGCCGGAGGCCTTGCTCCCGACCCTCCCGCACCGCCTGCCCGATCACGGCCTGGTGGCCCACGTGGACGCCGTCGAAGAACCCGATCGTCACCGACGACGGACCCTCGAGGGGGAGCGACTGCACGCCGTGGACGATGTCCATCGTGCGATGAGCGTAACGGACGAGGAGGCTCGGACCTATGAGGGGATGACCACTTCCGGGCAGGCCCGAGTGCCGCAGTCCCGATAGACCCCCACCAGCCGGCCGTCCGGGTCGAAGGCCGCGTGAAACCCGGGGCCGCCCGGGGGGCCGAGCGGGCGACCGTGGCGAGCCGCCTCGGCCTCGTCCTCGGAGAGCTCCATCCGAGGCAGGTGAGCCACGGCCCGCTCGATCGGCAAGGGGGAGTCCGCTCGATCGGGCGGTGCCGCGTCCTTCACCACGAACGGCCCGGTTCGGGTCCGAACCAGCCTGGTGAGATGGGCGCCGCATCCCAGTCGGGTCCCCAGCTCGGCGACCAGGGACCGAACGTAGGTGCCGCCCCCGCACACCACCCGGAACCCAACGTCCCGTCCGTCGTAGCGGAGGAGATCGAAGGCGTCCACTCGGACCATTCGCGGCTCGGCCTCCACGGCCTCCCCTCGCCGGGCGGCCTTGTACAGGCGCCGGCCTCCGACCTTCACCGCGGAATATGCAGGAGGCCGCTGGGAGAACGTCCCCACCAGGCCGGCCATTGCTGCGCGGACGTCCGGTTCCGATGAATCCACCGGCGCGGTGCGGACCACCTCGCCGTCCGCATCGAGGGTGTCCGTCTCCTCGCCCAGCCGCGCGGTGCCCTCGTACTCCTTGTCCAGCTCGCCGAGGAATCGAAGGAGCCTCGTGGCCCGCCCGATGCCCATCAGCAGAAGGCCGGTGGCCATGGGGTCCAGCGTCCCGGCGTGCCCAACCTTCTTGACGCCGAGCGCCCGCCGAACCTGGTCCACCGCGTCGTGCGAGGTGATCCCGGCCGGCTTGTCGACCAGGAGCAGCCCGTCGGTCACGCCGCCGAGTGTATGGCCTACGGGATCCCCGGCTCCTTCTCGCAGGTCCCAGCGGCCTTGTCCTTCTTCCCCGCGCCGCCGGCACACCGGTCCTTCTTTCCGGGGCCGCCGTTCAGGCGGTCCTTGCCGGCCTGGCCCTTGAGCTTGTCGTTGCCCTTGTGGCCCTTGAGCTTGT
>DAITPV010000228.1:0-3975 GCA_036833435.1 Actinomycetota bacterium
GAAGAGGGGGCGGAACCGGGCGGCCCCGGAGAGGGCGAGCCGCCCGCGACCCCCGAACCGCTGCTGCCGATCTAGGAGCGCCCTACGACCCGCGGCGCCCGGTGAGGCGCCACGCAGCCGGAAGCAACCCCGCAGCGACCAGCAGCTTGAGCACGTCTCCGATGACGAAGGGTGTCAGGCCCAGCACGAGCGCCTTGAGCAGGGACACGTCCAGGGCGGCCATCAGCCAGGGGATGCCCACCAGGTAGATCACCACGTTCCCCAGGAGCATCACGCTGATCGAGGAGCGGAGATCCCGATCCCAGCCCCTGTTCGCCAGCCATCCCGTCAGCGTCGCCGCCAGAAGGAATCCCCACAGATATCCGCCGCTGGGCGTGGGGAGCGTGAGGACCTCCACGCCGGCTTTTCCCTCCGCGGCGAAGGGGAGGCCCACGGCGATCTCCACGAGGTACAGAGCCAGTGTGAGCAGGGCCCGGGTCCAGCCGAACGCCGTCCCCACCAGCAAGACGCCCAGGGTCTGGCCGGTGATGGGGACCGGTGTGAACGGGAGCCGGATGGAGATCTGGGCCAGAAACGCGATGAACAGGCTGCCACCCAGGATCAGGACGGCGTCGAACGCGAGACTCCCGCCGCGATTGCGAGGACGGGGGATGGCCTGAGCGAGCGCGGTCACGAGCCGCAGTTGTAGATCAGTGAGTCGGGCGGGCGCAAGTCCCCCGGGGCTACCATCGCGGCATGGCTCTCAAGGAGCTGATCGCCGAGCGCACCGACCTGGGGGCGGCCGAGGCCGAGCACCTGGCCCGCCTGGCCGCCGAGTGGCAACTCCTGTCAGACGTGTCCTTCTCCGACCTGCTGCTGATGTGCCAGGACCGGACCACCGCTGGAGGGCTGGTGGTGGTGGCCCAGATGCGCCCGTACACCGCCCAGACCGTGTACCAGGAGGACCAGGTGGGCCGGCTCATCGGCCGGGACGAGGCCCACTTCACCTGGCGGGCCCTGGGCGAGGGGCGCATCGTCCGCGAGGGAGACCCGGTGTGGAGGGAAGGCGTCCCCATCCGGGTCGAAGGGATCCCGGTGCGCTTCCACGACCGGGTCATCGCGGCGATCAGCCAGCAGGCCAACCTGGCCACCGCCCGGACCCCCAGTCGGCTGGAGATGACCTACCTGCAGACCGCCGCCGACCTGGCCGTAATGATCGCCGAGGGAACGTTCCCGTTCGACGTCGAGGAGCCCGACCAGGAGTCGCTGCCCCGCGTGGGGGACGGCCTCCTTCGGCTCGATCCCACCGGCCGGGTGACGTACGGCAGCCCCAACGTGATCTCGGCGTACCGGCGTCTCGGAGTCACGGACAACCTGGTGGACCGGCCGGTGGCCGATATGGATCCCGAGCCCGGGCCGATCCTCGAGGCGCTGGCCACCCGCCGGCCCACCGACAGCGAGGTAGAGGCCGGGGGGGCGGTGGTTCTGCGCCGGGCCCTGCCGCTAGTGGTGGGTGGAGAGCTGACCGGGGCGGTGGTCCTGCTCCGCGACGTGACCGAGCTTCGCCGGCGAGACCGGATGATCCGGCTCAAGGACGCCACCATCCGCGAGATCCACCATCGGGTGAAGAACAACCTCCAGACGGTGGCCAGCCTCCTCCGTCTCCAGGCTCGCCGGTTCCCCGGCAAGGAGATCCGGGAGGCCCTCGAGGAGAGCGAGCGGCGGATCCGGTCGATCGCGCTGGTTCACGAGACCCTGTCGCTGGAGCACGGGGACGCGGTGGACTTCGACGAAGTGGCCGGGGAGGTGGCCGCCATGGTCAGCGAGGGGCTGGCCGGGCCCGGGGTGGAGGTCTCCGTCCAGGGGTCGTGCGGGAAGGTGGTGGCCGACGTTGCCACTCCACTCGCGGTGGTGCTCTCCGAGCTGTTGCAGAACTCGGTGGATCACGCGTTCGGAGACGGCGGGGGGAGGATCGACGTGGTCCTCGACCGCCGGAACGGCGCGCTCTTGCTGGAAGTGTCGGACGACGGGCGAGGACTGCCGCGCGGGTTCTCGGTGGAGGACGGCGCGGGCCTGGGCCTTCAGATCGTCAGGGCGCTGGTGGAGTCGGAGCTGGGAGGCGAGCTGGATCTCGAAAGTGATGCGGGGACCCGGGCGAAGGTGTCGGTTCCGGTGGAGGAAGGTTCGGGGGCTAGCTGACCGCGGCGACCTGGGCGGCTTCGCGGCGGCGAGTCCTGCGGAGGGCCCGGCGCTCCTCTTCGGAGAGACCGCCCCACACGCCGGCGTCCTGTCCGGTGGCCAGGGCCCACTCGAGACACTCCATACGTACCGGGCACTGCATGCACACGGCCTTGGCCTCGTCGATCTGGGTGGCTGCCGGGCCGGTGGTTCCGATGGGGAAGAAGAGCTCGGGGTCCTCGTCCTTGCACTTGGCCCGATGCACCCACTCCATCCGCTACCCCTCGCTGTCCGGCTTCCTCATGATGCCCGGGGAAAACGGGAATCTCGGCGGCGGGCCTCCCCCCGGCGACGAGCCGGAAGTATAGTTTCCGGGTCCGTCCCGTGACAATACTTGGCAGCGAATTCCACGGTCGTTGTTTGATCGTTGCCCACCGCGGGGCCTCCTCCGAGCAGCCCGAGAACACGCTGGCAGCGTTCCAGGCCGCGCTTGAGGCGGGGGCCGAGGTGGTGGAGCTCGACGTCCGGCTCACCGCCGATGACATCCCTGTGGTTCTTCACGATCCGGACGTCTCCGCCACCACCGACGGGACGGGCCTCGTTCACGAGCTCACATTCGCGGAGATCAAGGAGCTCGACGCCTCGGGGGGGACGGGGTCGGGCGAGGAGATCCCCTCCCTGGAGGAGGCCCTCGAGCTCATCGGCCGCCTCGGGGGGGCCGTCGACCTGGAGATCAAGAACCTGCCGGGCGAACCGGCGTTCGACTCGCCGAAGGAGTCAGTTCTCCTGGCTACGCTGAACGCACTGGAAACCGTTTCGTTCCCCGGTGAGGCCCTGGTGTCCTCGTTCAACTGGCTCACCCTCGAGCGATCCAAGGAGCTGGCACCGGACATCCCCACCGGGTTCCTTACGGTCGGGGCCATCGCCCCTCGGGCCGCCCTGGTGTACGTGACCCAGCACGGCCACGAGTTCGTGCTCCCCCAGACCACCGGGCTCCTCGAGGCGGGGGAGGAGTTCGTTGGAGAGGCACACGGCGAGGGGGTGCGAGTGGGGACCTGGGTGGCGGACGATGATGACCTCCTGGCGACGCTGTTCGCCTGGGGGGTCGATGCGGTGGCCACGAACGACCCGGCCCGGGCGGTGGCCCTCCGCGACCGGGCTCCCGCGGGGGAAGCTCCTCAGTAGAGAAGAGAGAGGGCGTCGGGAACGGATTCGAGCAGGATCCGCTGACTCTCCCCCAGGTACTCCCCGTCCATCTGGATCGGCAGCGGGATGTCGCTCTCGATCTCGATCCGGCGCTCGTTGTGCAGGTACAGCACGTGGCGGTTCCGGATGTGGTTCCCCTTGGTGAACATCTGCGCCACGATGCGCAGCACGATCGCCGGGTTGAACGTGTCGATGGCCAGGAGGTCCAGGTTGCCGTTCATGTCCGCCTGGGGGCACACGTTCATCTCCCGGTTCCTCAGGTAGGTGAACGGACGGGCCTTCTGGCTGATGGCCACGTACAGCCGTTCGCGGTGCCGCTCGAGATTCTCACCCCACCGGATCCGGATCGGCGGGTGTTTGCGGTCCACGCCGCCGAAGAACAGCCGGACGCCGGCCCACACGTAATACGAGTCGCCGATGTTCTTCTTGAGCATCTGCCGTCGCTCGACGTCGCGGACGATGGCCCCGTCGAACCCCAGTCCGCAGGTGAACGTGAAGTATCGATCGTCCGCTCGTCCCAGCGGGATCCGGCGAGGCTCGTTGTTCCGGTTGGCCAGCAGGTAGCCGGTGGCCTCGATGGGATCGCGGGGGATCCCCAGCGAGCGGGCCAGG
>DAITPV010000229.1:0-3975 GCA_036833435.1 Actinomycetota bacterium
TGGGGCGACCGCTCCCGGGGGGATCGCGGCCGGGGCGACGATCGCCGGGACCGCCCAACCGAGGGATGAGCCCCGCCCGGAAGGATCGGGCCGTCATCCGCCGGAGCGAGCACGACTCCGGCATGCGGCTGGTGACCGAACGCATGCCATGGGTACGGTCCACAACGCTGGGCGTGTGGGTGACCACCGGCTCGCGGCACGAGCCGGGCAGGATCGCGGGCGCGTCGCACTTCCTCGAGCACCTGCTGTTCAAGGGGACCCCCAGCCGCACGGCCACCGATATCGCCGAGGCGTTCGATGCGGTCGGGGGCGACCTGAACGCTTTCACCGGGAAGGAGCACACGGCCTTCTACGCGCGGGTGCTCGACCGGGACCTGCCCATGGCCGTGGAGTCCCTGTGCGACATGCTCCAGCACTCGTCGCTCCGGCCCGCGGACGTCGACGCCGAGCGCACGGTGATCCTCGAGGAGATCAACATGCACGAGGACGCCCCCGACGAGCTGGTCCACGACCTGTTCATGGAGAACCTGTGGCCGGGCGACCCGCTGGGCCGGCCGGTCCTGGGCTCGGTGGAGACCATCTCGTCGATGTCCCGCGACCAGGTACGCAGGTTCTGGCGGCGCCACTACCTCCCCGGCAACTTCGTGGTGGCCGCGGCCGGCAACCTCGACCACGACCGGCTGTCCGAGCTGGTCTCCACGTACATGGAGCCGCGGCCGGAGGTCGCCGCGGTCGGTCCCATGGTCCGGGACTCGGGGACGCCGCCGGATCCGGTGAGCGGCGTTCACATCCGGCGCCGATCGACCGAGCAGGCCCACATCTGCATCGGGACGTCTGGCCTGTCCCGGAATGACCCCCGGCGGTTCGCCCTCGGCGTGGTCAACGACGCCATCGGCGGAGGCATGTCCTCCCGGCTGTTCCAGGAGATCCGGGAAAAGCGAGGCCTGGTGTACTCGGTGTTCTCCTACCACTCGATGTTCGCCCAGACCGGTGCGTACGTGGTCTACGCGGGGACCGCTCCCGGCCGGGCCCACGAGGTCCTCGGCCTGATGATGCGGGAGCTGGATGACGTCCGGGAGAAAGGGATCACCGAGCACGAGCTGGAGCGGGCCAAGAGCCACATGCGCGGATCGATGGTGCTGTCGCTGGAGGACACCAGCAGTCGGATGAGCAGGCTGGGGAAATCGGAGATCGCCCACGGAGAGGTCATCTCCATCGACGAGATCCTCGAGCGGATCGAGGCGGTGACCCCGGACGACGCCCGGGAGGTCGCCGCCGACGTCCTCGGGCGACCCACGTCCCTCACGGTGGTCGGCCCGTTCGACGAGGGGGCCTTCGATGACGTGGGGATCGGGACGGCTCGTGAGGCTCCCGTCACGGCGGGCACCACTCGGGCAGCGAAGCGCTCCCCCGGAAGCGATCCGGCGTGACCCGCGTCGCGGTCCTGGGCGCCGGCGGCTCCATGGGCCGCCTGGTGTGCCGGGCCGTGCACGAACAGGCCGAGCTGGACCTGGTGGCCGGGATCGACCCGTCGCTCGCCGGCAAGCCGATCCCCGAGCCCGCCGGCACCGACCTGGAGGTCGGCGGGGATCTCGAGGCCCTGACCGAAGCCAAGGCCGAGGTGGCGGTGGACTTCACTCGTCCTGACGCCGTCATGGACAACGTCCGGGGCGTCCTGGACCGGGGGATCCACGCGGTGGTGGGAACCACCGGCATCGGTCCCGAGGACCTGGACCGGATCCGCGAGTGGGTAAGCGGCGACGTCGGCGTGATCGTCGCTCCGAACTTCTCTGTGGGAGCGGTGGTCGCTCAGCGGCTGGCCGCGGAGGCGGCCCGGTTCTTCCCCGCCGCCGAGGTGATCGAGCTGCACCACGACCGGAAGGTCGATGCGCCGTCCGGCACCGCGGCCGCCACGGCCCGGCGGATCGCCGAAGCGCGCGACGAAGCCTGGTCGGGCCCCGCGGGAGGGGAGGAGTTCCGGGGAGGGGACGTCGAGGGCATCCGGGTTCACAGCGTGCGGCTGCCGGGCCTGGTGGCTCATCAGGAGGTCATCTTCGGAGCTCAGGGTCAGACCCTGACCATCCGGCACGACGCGCCCGACCGATCCTGCTACCTGCCGGGGATCCTCCTGGCCATCCGCGAGGTCTCCCGGCGACCGGGGCTGACGGTGGGCCTCGAGCCTCTGCTCGGTCTTTAGCGGTACTTCCTGGGCTTTTCCACCCCGGTGACCCGGTCCTTCTTGTCGGCCCGGGCGCGGTCTTTCTTCCCCCCGCCTCCGTCGAGTCGGTCCCGTGACCCGTCTCTGGCCAGGAGGAGGTCCTTGCCTCCACCCGCGGTGAACCGGTCCTCGCCCGGTCCGCCGTCGATGGTGTCGGCCCCTTTCCCGGACTCCAGCTTGTCGTCACCGGTCTCGCCGAGGATGTGATCGGAGGCATCACCGGTCGACAGGAGGTCGTCCCCACCTCCGCCCTGGATGGTCACCTGACCCCGGAATCCCGCGGCGTTGATCCGGTTCCGCCCCGCTCCGCCGATCAGCTGGGCGGCCTCGAACCCCGAGATGACGTCGAACCCCGCACCGCCGAGGGCCGCGGAGGTCAGGGCCATGTCGGCGTCGCGCGCCTGAGCGATCCGGTCGGTGCCCGTCCCACCCGAGAGGCTGTCGTTGGCTCCTCCGCCGGTCACGGTGTCGTCTCCCTCGGCACCGTCGATGGTCACCGGGCCGGAGAATCCCGCCGCCGTGAGCCGGTTGGCGCCGGGACCGCCGGACAGAATGGCGGACTCGATGCCGGACAGCGCGTCGGCGCCCAGGCCGCCCCCGAGGGAAATATCGCTGAGGTCCAGATCCGTGTCGCCGGCCTGCAACAGGCGGTCGTTCCCCGCGCCGCCGGTGACCACGTCGTCACCCATGCCACCGGTGAGGGTGTCGTCGGCGATGCCGGCGGTCAGGGTGTCGTCTCCCGCCGCGCCGTCAAGGGTGACCTGCCCCGGGAACGCCGACGAGTCGAGAGTGTTCGGCCCCGGCCCACCCGCCAGCACGGCGGACTCGATCCCGGCGACGGAGTCCGGTCCGATGCCTCCGGCCAGCGTCGTGGCGGTCAGGATCATCGAGGTATCGGCCGACTCGATGAGCCGGTCGCTGTCATCGCCCCCGTCGATGTCGTCCGCGTCCAGGCCCCCGGTGATGAGGTCGGTGCCTCCCTGCCCCAGGACGGTGTCCTCCCCGTCGCCGCCGGTCACCGAGTCCCCGCCGGAGATGGTGGGGTCCGAAGCAACGTCTCCTTCCACCTGGTCATCTCCGATGTCCCCGCTCACGACGTCGTCTCCCTCCCCGCCCACCAACGAGTCATCGCCGTCGTTGCCCGCAACCAGGTCGCTGCCGTCAGCGGCAAGGACGGAATCGGCCCCAGGCCCGGCGGTAACGGAGTCCGGGCCCGCTCCGGTCAGGATCGTGTCGTCGCCGAAGACCGTCGGCGTGTCGAGGAGCGCGTCGCCCGCTGCCACGTTCGGAGCGGCATCGGTGCCGGAGAGCGAGTCGTCGCCTCCACCTCCCACCAGCGTGGCTGAGGTGAGCACGGGGAAGAGAGCCGCGCCCATCCCCGTCAGGTCGAACGTATTGGGGTCCGGATCATCGGAGGCGGTCACTTCCACCGAGGTGACGGTGTCGCAGTCGGTCGGATAGGTGGTCGGGATCCCGTCCACGGCCACGCGAACCTCGCCGGCGTCACAGTCGATGACGATGTCCTCTGCGGCGTCGACGGTTACCCGGAAGTTCGGGCCCGGGGTCACGATCACCGCTGCGTTCGCCGAGCCAGGAGACGCCACGATCGCTCCGGCTGCGATCGCGGAAGAGGCAAGGAGTCGGCTCGCGCGCCGTCATGGAGGCTATCGAGCGCAAGTCGTGCAGTGGCCACCAAGGGCAGGCGCAGCGCGGAGTTCCGTGTTCTGATCGATTCAGTGCCCGCCCTGACTCGAATC
>DAITPV010000230.1:0-3967 GCA_036833435.1 Actinomycetota bacterium
CCCGGGACATCCCCAACGTCTCCGAGGAGATCCTCAAGGACCTCGACGACCGGGGCATCGTGCGGATCGGAGCCGAGGTCAACCCCGGCGACTACCTGGTGGGCAAGGTCACCCCCAAGGGCGAGACCGAGCTCACGCCCGAGGAGCGGCTCCTGCGAGCCATCTTCGGAGAGAAGGCCCGGGAGGTCCGGGACACCTCATTGAAGGTGCCCCACGGTGAGACCGGCAAGGTCATCGGGGTCCGGGTGTTCAGCCGGGACGACGGCGACGAGCTCCCGCCCGGTGTGAATCAGCTGGTTCGGGTGTACGTGGCCCAGAAGCGGAAGATCTCCGACGGCGACAAGCTGGCCGGCCGCCACGGGAACAAGGGGGTCATCGCCAAGATCCTCCCCGAGGGCGACATGCCCTTCCTCCCCGACGGAACGCCGGTGGACATCATCCTGAACCCGCTTGGCGTGCCCAGCCGGATGAACCTCGGGCAGGTCCTGGAGGCCCACCTGGGATGGGCTGCGGCGCAGGGGTTCAAGGTCAACGGGAAGGTCCACGAGGGGCCGACATACGTGGCCACCCCGGTCTTCGACGGAGCCCGGGAGGCCGACATCAAGGAGGCCCTGGCCACGGCCAACCCCAACGCGGACGGAATGCGCTTGATCGACGATCACGGGCAGGCGGTGCTGTTCGACGGGCGCTCGGGCGAGCCGTTCGAGCGACCGGTGACCGTCGGCCATATCTACATCATGAAGCTGTTGCACCTGGTGGACGACAAGATCCACGCCCGGTCCACCGGTCCGTACTCGATGATCACCCAGCAGCCCCTGGGCGGGAAGGCCCAGTTCGGCGGACAGCGGTTCGGGGAGATGGAGGTGTGGGCCCTGGAGGCCTACGGCGCCTCCTACGCCCTCCAGGAGCTGCTGACCATCAAGTCCGACGACGTCCTGGGCCGGGTGAAGGTTTACGAGGCCATCGTCAAGGGCGAGAACATCCCCGAACCGGGGATCCCCGAGTCCTTCAAGGTGCTGATCAAGGAGATGCAGTCCCTGGCCCTGAACGTGGAGGTGCTCTCCGCGGAAGGGAAGGAGATCGAGATGCGGGAGACGGACGAAGACGTCTTCCGAGCGGCGGAAGAGCTGGGCATCGACCTATCGCGGCGTGAGCCCGCGGGAGCGGAGTTCGATTAATGCTGGACGTCAACTACTTCGACGAGCTGCGGATCGGCCTGGCCACCGGTGACCAGATCCGGGCGTGGTCGAACGGCGAGGTCAAGAAGCCCGAGACCATCAACTACCGGACCCTGAAGCCGGAGAAGGACGGGTTGTTCTGCGAGCGGATCTTCGGTCCTACCCGGGACTGGGAGTGCCACTGCGGGAAGTACAAGCGCGTTCGGTTCAAGGGGATCATCTGCGAGCGCTGTGGCGTGGAGATCACCCGGGCCAAGGTCCGCCGGGAGCGCATGGGCCACATCGAGCTGGCGGCCCCGGTGACCCACATCTGGTACTTCAAGGGCGTCCCCTCCCGCCTGGGATACCTGCTCGACCTGGCTCCCAAGGACCTCGAGAAGGTCATCTACTTCGCCGCCTACATCATCACCAGGGTGGACGAAGAGCGCCGGCACAAGGACCTTCCACAGATCGAGCAGGAGTTCGCCTCCGAGCGTTCCGAGATCGAGGCCAAGCGTGACGAGCAGATCAAGGTCCGGCTCGAGGAGCTCGAAGGCCGCCTCAAGGAGCTGGAGAAGGAAGGCGCCAAGGGCGCCCAGCTCACCGCGGCCCGCCGCGAGGCCCAGAAAGAGATCGACAAGATGAGCGAGGCCTCCCGCCGCGACGTCGATCACCTGGAGGAGGTCCTCACCGCCTTCAAGGGCCTCAGCATCAAGCAGCTTGTGGCCGACGACATCGTGTATCGGACCCTGCGGGACCGGTTCGACGACTACTTCGAGGGCGGAATGGGGGCCGAGGCCATCAAGCGCCTGCTCCAGGACCTCGATCTGGAGAACGAGTCCCAGGACCTCAAGACCACCATCCAGGAGGCCAAGGGGACCCGACGGCAGAAGGCCATCAAGCGCCTGAAGGTGGTGTCGAACTTCATCGGGACCAAGAACTCCCCGTTGGGGATGGTCCTCGACGCCATCCCGGTGATCCCGCCGGACCTCCGGCCCATGGTCCAGCTGGACGGAGGCAGGTTCGCCACCAGCGACCTCAACGACCTGTATCGACGGGTCATCAACCGGAACAACCGGCTGAAGCGGCTGCTGGACCTGCAGGCTCCCGAGATCATCGTCAACAACGAGAAGCGCATGCTCCAGGAGGCCGTGGACGCCCTGTTCGACAACGGACGGCGCGGGCGCCCGGTGACCGGCCCCGGCAACCGGCCCCTGAAGTCCCTGTCGGACATGCTGAAGGGGAAGCAGGGCCGGTTCCGCCAGAACCTCCTGGGCAAGCGAGTGGACTACTCCGGCCGGTCGGTCATCGTGGTAGGACCCGAGCTAAAGCTCCACCAGTGCGGCCTCCCCAAGCAGATGGCCCTGGAGCTGTTCAAGCCCTTCGTGATGAAGCGGCTGGTCGACCAGGACCTCGCTCAGAACATCAAGTCCGCCAAGCGGATGGTGGAACGGGCCCGGCCGCAGGTGTGGGACGTGCTCGAGGAGGTCATCAAGGACCACCCCGTGATGCTCAACCGCGCCCCAACCCTTCACCGTCTGGGGATCCAGGCGTTCGAGCCGGTGCTGGTGGAGGGCAAGGCCATCCAGATCCACCCGCTGGTGTGTCCGGCGTTCAACGCCGACTTCGACGGCGACCAGATGGCCGTGCACGTGCCGCTGTCCGCGGAGGCTCAAGCCGAGGCCAGGATCCTGATGCTGTCGGCGAACAACATCTTGTCGCCGGCGCACGGGCGGACCATCGCTTCGCCCACCCAGGACATGGTTCTTGGCGTGTACTACCTGACGCTGGCCGTGGAGAAGCCCGAGGACGACAAGGGCCTCCGCCGGTTCTCGACCGCGGATGAGGCCCTGATGGCCCTGGACGCCCGATCCGTGGATCTGCAGCAGTGGGTCAAGGTGCGGATGCCGGGCAAGGCCCTGTCACCTGCGGACGGGGGGACCGACGGATCCGAGAACGGCGCGGCCAAGCTTGTGGTCACCACCGCGGGGCGGGTGCTGTTCAACGAGGCCTTCCCGAAAGATTATCCGTTCGTCAACCACCAGGTGATGAAGGTGGAGCTGGGCGCGATCGTCGACGACTGCGTCCGCCGCTACCCGCGGGCGCCGGTGGCTCACATCCTCGACAGCCTCAAGGAGCTGGGGTTCCACTACTCCACCCGCGCGGGCGTCACGGTCGGGGTGGACGACGTCACCACGCCGGCCAACAAGCAGAAGATCCTTGACGAGCACGAGAAGCGTGCTCAGAAGGTGGAGCAGCAGTACCGGCGGGGGATCATCACCGACGATGAGCGCCGCCAGGAGCTCATCGAGATCTGGACCGAGGCAACGGAGAAGGTGAAGGACGCCATGGAGGCCGCCTTCACCCCCACGAACCCCATCTTCATGATGGCCAACTCCGGAGCCCGGGGGAACATCATGCAGATCCGCCAGATCGCCGGGATGCGCGGCCTGGTGGCCAACCCCAAGGGAGAGATCATCCCCCGGCCGATCAAGGCCAACTTCCGCGAGGGCCTGTCCGTGCTGGAGTACTTCATCTCCACGCACGGCGCCCGGAAGGGGCTGGCCGACACGGCCCTTCGGACCGCCGACTCGGGGTATCTGACCAGGCGACTGGTCGACGTGGCCCAGGAGGTCATCATCCGCGAGGACGACTGCGGGACCGACAAGGGGGTCCCGGTGACCGTCACCGTGGAGTCTCCGGACGGCAGCCGGGTGAAGTCGGCCTACGTCGAGTCGCACCTGTTCGGCCGGATCCTCGCCGAGGACGTGCGGGTGAACCGGGCCAAGGTCGCCTCGGCGGGCGACGAG
>DAITPV010000231.1:0-3949 GCA_036833435.1 Actinomycetota bacterium
GGCCCGTCAGCCGGGCCTGGATGTGCGCCGCCAGCGACGGGCCCACGCCCGGCGTGGCCGCGATCTCGTCCAGGCTGGCCTTCGACAACCGGGCCAGCGAGCCGAACTTCCGGAGGAGGGCCTTCTTGCGGGCCGGACCGATGCCGGGGATGTCGTCCAGCGGCGAGGCCATGGCCCGCCGCTGCCGCTTCCGCCGGTGGTAATCCAGGGCGAACCGGTGGGCCTCGTCGCGTACGTGCTGCAGGACGAACAGGCCCTCCGAGCCGCGGCGGATCAGCAGGGGCTCCGGCTGTCCCGGGAGGTATACCTCTTCCAGGCGCTTGGCCAGACCGATGACGGGGACATCCAGCCTGAGCTCCTCGAGGACCCGGAGGGCCACGTTGAGCTGTCCCCGTCCCCCATCCACCACCACCAGCGACGGAGGGTACGCGAACTTCCGCCTTGGGGTGGGATCCTCGCGCTCCTTGAGGTAGCGGGCGAACCGCCGCCGGAGCATCTCCTCCATGCTGGCCACGTCGTCCTGCCCCGAAACGTTCTTGATCTCGAATCGCCGGTAGTCGGAACGCTTGGGAAGCCCGTCCTCGAACACCACCATGGAGCCCACCTTGGAGTCGGGGCCCAGGTTGGAGATGTCGTACGCCTCGATTCGGAGGGGTGGCTGGGGAAGGCCGAGCGCCTCCCCGAGCTCGTTCAGTGCGCGGGAGCGGGCGGCGAAGTCCGTGGCCCGTTTGAGCTTGTGCCGGATGAAGGATTCCTTGGCGTTCACCGTCACCACCTGGTGGAGTCGGCGCTTGTCTCCTCGGGCCGGCACCCCGATGGTCACCTTTGCTCCCCGCCGTTCGGAGAGCCACCGCTCCAGCACGTCCCGGTCGGTGGGCCACGCCGGCACCAGGATCTTCGGCGGGACCTCGTCCTGATCCATGTACAGCTCCCGGAGGAACGACGAGATGAGCGCGGGCGTGTCCAGGTCCTCGACACGGTCCACCACCCAGCCCTTGCGGCCCCTCACCCTTCCTCCCCGGACGAAGAACACCTGGAACGCCGCCTCGAGGTCATCCTCATCCATCCCCACCACGTCGAGGTGCTCCCGCGGGGCCAGGACCATCTCGTGGGACTCGATCACCTTCCGGGCGGCGGTCAGCCGGTCCCGATGCCTGGCCGCCAGCTCGAACTCCTCCGTCTCGGAAGCCCGGCGCATGGAAGCCTCCAGGTCTCGCAGGACGGACCGGTGGTTCCCTCCCAGGAAGTCCCCCACGGACCGGACCAGGTCCCGGTATCCCTCCTCGGTCACCCCGGTCTTCTCCGGCACGCACGGTCCGGCACACCGGCCGATGTCGTAGTACAGACACGGGCGCCCGGCCCGGCGGCGCTGGTCGAAGAACCCGTTGGAGCACGTTCGAACGGGGAACACCCTGGTCAGGGAGTCGAGCGTCTCCCGGATGGCATACGCGTGGGCGTACGGGCCGAAGTACCGGGTGCCCTTGCGGCGCTTGGCCCGGGTGACGGTGGCCCGTGGCCACGTCTCCGACTCCGTGATGGCCAGGTACGGATAGGACTTGTCGTCCCGGTACCGGACGTTGAACCGGGGCCGGTGCTGCTGGATGAGGTTCCACTCGAGGTGGAGGGCGTCGACCTCGTTGGAGGCCACGATCCACTCCACCCGCTCGGCGGCGTCCACCATGGCTTCGGTGCGGGGATGGAGCGGGCGGGACCAGTACCCGGGCAGCCGTTTGCGGAGCGATTTGGCCTTCCCGACATAGATGACCCGGCCTCCTCCGTCCCGGAACAGGTAAGCGCCGGGTGCATCGGGGAGGGTGGCAACATCGGGTCTCGCTACGTCGGTCACTTGCGTCCCTTCCATTGTAGGGGCCCGGAGCGCCTCGGCCCACTCGATCCAGTGATCGGTGGGGTGACGGGAAAGGAAACGCCACCCTCCGGGGCGGTGAACGGCCGGAGACCCGGAGCCTGTGCCTCGTGCCGGGCCCGCCTGTCATCATTGCCGGGCGATGGAGGCCATCCCCGTCTTCCTGTGCGTCGACGTCGAGCCGGACGAGGGGACGTTTCCGCCGGACGACCCCCCACCGTGGCGGGGCTTCGAGGTCCTGTGGAAGTACCTCGCAGATCTTCGGCCCCGACTGGCCGAGGCCACCGGGAAGCCGGTCCGGTACCTGTGGCTCATCCGGATGGATCCCCAGATCGAGATCGGCTACGGCTCGACCGGCTGGGCGGCCACCACCTTCGGCTCGCTGTTCGACGAGGCTCGCCAACGAGGTGACGGCTTGGGTGTCCACCCGCATGGCTGGCGGTGGGAGGCCGGCGAATGGATCGCCGACCACGCCGACGCCGGGTGGGTGAAGCACTGCGTGGCGGCCTCGTTCGATGCGTTCCGCGCCCACTTCGGGCACCCCCCGAACCTGCATCGGTTCGGGAGCCGGTGGCTGGACGGAGCGACGGTGGCCCAGGTCGAGCGGCTGGGAGCCAGGTTCGACCTCACCCCGGAGCCGGGAGAGCCGGCGGTGGGCCCGGGAGTCCGGCAGGGAGCGACCTGGACCGGATGGCTTCCCGACTACGGTGCCGCTCCCCGGACCCCGTATCGTCCCTCACCCACCGACTTCCGCGTCCCGTCCGAGAACCGGGAGGACGGGCTGCGGATCATCCCTCTGAGCTCGGGCCGGGAGGTCCCTCCGGTGACCTGGCACCGGACCACCGCGTCCCGGATCCGCCATCCGGTTCGCACGGCCAGGGGGCTGGTCCGGCGGTTCCGGCCCGTCGAGAACGTGGAGCGAACCGGCGGGTCCGCTCCCTCCCACCGGCTGCTGGCCATGTGGAAGCCGTGGCGAAGCCCCCAGGACTTCTGGGCCTCCGTGGAGGAGAACCTCGGTGAGATCGACGTCCCCTACCTGGCGTTCGCCATCCGCAGCGACGTCCTGCTCCGGCCGGCCATGGCCGGCACCTTCGAGGGGATCGTGAACCACCTGCTGGAAAGCCCGCTCGCCCGACGGCTGGCCTTCACCACACCGGCGGACGGACTGGCCCGGCCGGCGTAATCCCTAGCCGTTCCCTCCTCCGCCGCCCCCACCTTCGCCTCCGGCGACCACGAACGTCCCGGTCATCGTGGTGGGGTGGATGTCGCAGCGGAAGAAGAAGTTCCCCTCGTCCGGGATCGGGTCTGGCTCGTAGGTGATGGACGCACTCGGGTCCACCGTGTCTCCGACGAAGAGCTCGTCCGCGGCGGTGTCATCCGCGTAGATCGAGAAGTTGTGGGGCGCCGTGTCGGCATTGGCGAGGTCGACCGTGAACGCCTCCCCCGCCGGTGCGGCCAGGCAGTCGGTGGAGAACCCGGAGGTCACCGCTCCTGCAGGTGCTTCCAGGCTCAGGGCTGCTCCCTCGGGCTGGCACTCGGCGGCAACCGGCCCGCCGCCGGGAGCGCCGGTCGGGGACGGCACGGCCAGCAGGGGGACGTCGTCGGAACGGGTGGCCATGTGGAGCTCGGTGTCCTCGGTGTCGTACCAGGCCAGGTTGACGGCCTCCGGTCCCGCGGCCAGCCCCGGACGCGTACCGGTCTCCGCACCGGTCAGGGGCTCCTCGACGAACTCCCC
This sequence comes from Actinomycetota bacterium, assembly GCA_036833435.1. Lineage (GTDB taxonomy): Bacteria > Actinomycetota > UBA4738 > UBA4738 > CALAEC01 > DAITPV01. The sequence goes on from DAITPV010000231.1 coordinate 3,600, forward strand.
GTCGGCGTTGGAGGCCACCGCGACCCCCTCGCCGCCCTCCCAGGCCACGTAGTGCACTCCCTCCGGGTCCAGGGCGATGGCCGTGGGGACGCTCGCCGCGCTGGTGCCCACGTCGGAGACCTCCCAAGGGCCCTCGCCGATGGAGTGAGCGTGGCGGACGGCACCGTCTGCCGTCAGGTACGCGAGGTGAGGATTCCCGTCCGCGTCGAGGGCCATGCTCACGCCTCCCACGCCGTCGGGGTCGGCCGTCTCGCTCACCCACCGCCGGCCGGACCGCCGGGCCAGCTGCACGCCACTGGGGCTGGCGTACGCCACCATGGGGCCGTCGGGGCCGGGGCCGATGGCGGTGC
>DAITPV010000232.1:0-3874 GCA_036833435.1 Actinomycetota bacterium
GCCGGATCAGGGCCGCCAGGAGGGGCCCCAGCATGTGGCGGGGGATGACCGGCTCTCCCCGGCTGACCATCCGGGTGGCGTCGATGAGGTCCGCGAGGGGGGTCTTCTTGGTCAGATAGCCGCTGGCACCAGCCTCGAATGCCTCCTGGAGGATCCGGTCGTCCTCCTCATCGGAGAGAAGCAGGACCCGGCAGTCGGGGGCTCGGACGGCGATCTGCTCGGCGGCCCGGATCCCGTTGCAGTTCGGGAGCTCGGCGTTCAGGAGGGCCACGTCGGGGGTGGCCCGCTCCGCTTCGGCCACGGCATGGAGCCCGTCATCGGCCTCGGCCACCACCCTGAGGTCGGGCTCGCTCTGGAGCACGCCCTTGACCGCCTCCCGGAACAGGGAGTGTGAGTCGGCGAGCAGGATGCGAACAGTTTCCTGACCGTTCTCCAACGATTCGCCCTTCAGAACGTTTCCGGAGAGCCTATGGCCGACGACTGCCTAACGGGTGGGCCCCGTGAGGTATTCCGTCTACCGGGAACGACGGACTGGGACGGCCACGAGGCCGTGGCGAACGGCAAAAGCCGCCGCCTCCAGGCGGGAATGAACCTGGAGCTTGGTCCGGATGTTCTCCACGTGTGTACGCACCGTGTTCGTGCTCATCTCCAGCTGCTGGGCGATTCGGGCGTTCTCCGATCCCTTCACCAGGAGGCCCAGCACCTCCCGCTCCCGCCGGGTGAGCTGGTCGGCCAGGAGGGCCGCTTCGGCGTCTTCGGGAGACCGTTCGTCGGTCAGGTCGATGATCACGTCTGGCGTCTCCACCGATCCGCTCTCGGCCACCGCGTGCATGGACGCCACGAACTCATCGACGGGCATGTTCTTGCTCACGCACCCGGAGCATCCCGCTTCCGTGGCCTCCTGGATCAGCTCCGGGTTGATCGTCGAGGCCACCACCACCACCCGGGTCTCCGGGTACCGCTCCAGGATCCTCTCGGCCACCTCCCGGCCGGGCAGGTCGGGGAGGGCGGGGTCGATGAGGACGACATCCGGACGCTCCCGGTCCGCCGCCTCGAGGGCCGCTCGGCCGGTCGCCGCCGTGTCGGTGATCTCCATCCCCCTCTGCTCGAGGGTTCGGGCGATGGCCTCGGCAAACAGGGTGTGGTCGTCGACGACAAGGACCCGGAGGCTCGGCGGCTTCTCTCGGGTGTCCAGACGGGTGGCTGGTTGGCTCATGGTGAGTCCTTCCTCAGCGGGCTTTGGTGGACACTCAACGTGGCCTTTTCGCTTGCCTTGCAGTTACCTTGCGTGGGCTTCCCTTGCTTCTCGGTCCCCGGTGCAGCCGAATCACAGACGAACAGGCTAACCACGGAGAGTGAACGGGTCAAGACCGGCACCCTGTCTATTTCGTGGCCGAGGGGAAAAATCCCTGCGTCGAACCTCGACAAAAGCCGCACACGAACCGCATCCAACAACGGCACGATCAAGATACTTACCCCTCCCGGCGGGTGAACACACCTGCGTACGCTGGAAAGATGAGGTGGGTCTTGACTGCCGATCGCCTGTCCGCCGCGACCGGCGAGGCCCTTCGCCGAGCCCGACGGCGCAGGGGGCTATCGCTCCGCGATCTCCCCAGCGTCTCAGGGGGGCGATTCAAGCCGTCCGCCGTGGGCGCCTACGAGCGGGGAGCCCGGGCCATCTCCCTGGGCCGATTCTGCGAGCTGGCCCGCCTCTATGGCACAGCCCCGGACCAGCTCCTCAGCGAGGCCCTGGACATGGTCAACAACACGGGTCGACAGAACCTGGTCATCGACCTCAACCGCCTCTCACTGCTCGAGCCCGGAGAGGGCCGGCGGGTTGCCGGGTTCGTCCACCGTCTCCGTGGCCGGCGAGGAGACCTGCTGGGCGAGGTGATCAGCCTCCGGACCGGTGACCTCGAGGTTCTGGCCCACGAGGCCGGACTGGCGCCGACCGAGCTCCTCGAACACCTCCGGCCCATCCTCCGGTCGGGCCGTCCGGAGGACCAGGGCTAGCGCTCCTTCAGTCGTTGTCCCTGATCCGTCCCCGGCCTCGCGCGCTCAAGCCCGTGGAGTCGGTGACTACCAGGAAGTAGCGCTCCGCCCGCTCGTCTCGGCGATCGTCTCTGGTCTTCACGGACACGGTCGCGGAGCTCGAGCCGGGGCCGAAGCTCAGGAAGCCCTTGGCTCGCTTGAAGTCCTTCCTCCCCTTGGCGGTGCTCTTGAGCGTGCGGTACGTCATGCCGATCGTGGCCGGGGTCCCGGGAGTGAGGGTCACCGTAAAGGTCTGAACCTGTCCCTCCCGGACCTTGACGCTCTTCACCCTGAACGTGGCCACGGTGATCTCCAACCGCCAGCCGGTGATCGTCCCGGGGGCGGCGGCTTCGTCGTCGTCGTCGTACACGAACAGGCTCCATCGGCCGTTCGGGTTCACCCGGTCGAATCGCTTGAGCGACGCACCGTCGAGGGGCTTCGGAGCGGGAGCCGGGAGGACGTCGAGGGTCCTGGGGTTCGCCGGCTTGAATCGGCCCGATTGAAGCGGTGGAAACACCGTCTGCTTGTTGTGGGTGTCGTCATCGAGGGTGAACGTCACCCCGGAGACCGGTTCGTCCCCTCCCACGTCGGAGAGGATCAGTGAATGTGCTCCCGTGGGACCCTGGAGCAGCAGGTCGAGATCCCGGGGGCGTGGATGAGTCAGACCCTCCACGATCACGTTGACGTCGAGGACCACCCCGACGAGCCCGGAGACCTCGATGGTGGAGGGATATGGCGAGGCTGCGCCTCTAGAGGGAGTGGAGATGGGACCCGAGCTCCCGAATTGAGGTGCGGAGGCGGCCGGTGCGGGCAGCGCCATCGCCATCAACCCAGCGAGAACGAGGATCGCCCGCCACCTGTTCCGGTCCTGTCGTCCACCCATCAGGCGATGAAGATATCGAACCGGTGGCTTGGTGCCGAGGCCGGTGGAGCTAGGCCGAGGGCTTGGCCCTGACCAGTCCGGACCGGATCCGGGTCATGGACTCGGCCAGGCGACCGATGTGGTCGTCCGTCATCCCCGACCACAGGGGAAGGGTGATGACCCGGGCCGCGGCCTCCTCGGTGTTCCCCAGGCCACCGTTGGTGGCCGGGAAGCCCCGGTACGGCTTCATCCGGTGGACCGGAGGCGAGTAGTAGCGGCGGGTCTCCACGCCTTCGACGCCCAGGGCGTCGGCCAGCTTGACCGGGCTCATCCCGAACTCGCTCTCCTCCACCAGAACGGTGAAGTCCTTGAAGGTGCTGCGGTCGCCCTCGGGGACCACGGGGAAGGAGATCCCGGGGAACCCTGAGAGGGCGTCCTTCAGGCTCTCCGCGATCCGGTTCCGCTCGTCGATCCGCTCGTCGATCCCGTCGAACGAGGCCAGGGCCACGGTGGCGTGGAGCTCGGACATCCGGGCGTTGAGCCCAACGAACCGGCAGTCGTAGTCGGGCTCCTTGGCATAGTCGCGGCCCAGCCGGCAGCCCTCGGCCAGGTCGTCGTCGTTGGTGGTGATGATCCCGCCCTCGCCGGCGATCACCGGCTTGGTGGGGGTCAGGCTGAACACCTCGGCATCTCCGAACCCGCCCATCGGGGTGCCTCCATGCTTGGAGCCCAGGGCGTGTGCGGCATCGAAGAACAGCCGGATCCCCGCCCGGCGGGCCACCTCCGTCAACCGGTCGACGTTGGCAGGCGTGCCGAAGGTGTGGGTGGCCACGATCGCCGCCGTGCGGACCCCGATGGCCCGGCCGGTGCAGTCGACCGACAGCGTCAGGGTCTCGGGATCGATGTCCGTGAACGCCGGACGGAGGTCGTTCCACGCCACCGCGTGGGCGGTGGCGGCGAAGGTGAACGAGGGAACCACCA
>DAITPV010000233.1:0-3865 GCA_036833435.1 Actinomycetota bacterium
GCCCCCGCCGCCGCGGCGATCAGGGCGGCGGCCGTGGAGATGTTGAGCGTCCCCGCACCGTCGCCGCCGGTGCCGGCGGTGTCGATGACGTCCTCCCGAAGGGGTCGCACCGGGAGTGCGTGCGCTCGCATCCCTTCCGCGCAGCCGGCGATCTCGTCGGCGGTCTCCCCCTTCATGCGGAGGGCCACCAGGAACCCGCCGATCTGTGCGGGGGTGGCCTCCCCTCGCATGATCTGGTCGGTGACCTCGCGGGCCTCCGTCCGGGACAGGTCATGCCCCTCGAGCAGTCGTGCCAGTGCGGTGGTGATCATCGCTCCCTCCTGTTCTGATCGGGGGGTCCGCTCGCCGGGTGATTGCCAGCCCGGACGTATCCGGGCGAGCTACCCCCCCGAGTCCCCCCGTCCAAGAAGTGCTTGACGATGGACGGCCCGAGCGGCGTGAGCACCGACTCGGGGTGGAACTGGAGTCCGTCGACGGGCAGGCGGCGGTGCCGGATCGCCATGACCTCGCCGTCCTCGCTCGTCGCGGAGACCTCCAGGTCTGCCGGGACGTCGCCGGCGGCCAGCGAGTGATACCGGCCGCCGTCCAGCGGACGGGGCAGGCCGTGGAACAGGCCTCGGCCGTCGTGGTCGATGGCGCTGGCCTTCCCGTGGACCAGGCTCCGGGCAGCACCCACGCGCCCGCCGAAGGCCTCGACGATGGCCTGATGACCGAGGCACACGCCGAGGGTGGGGATCCTCGGGGCCAGCCGCCGGAGGATCTCCATCGTTGCCCCGGCGTCCGATGGCCGTCCCGGGCCCGGAGACACCACGAGATGCGAGAGGTTCAGGCGCTCCGCCTCGTCGGCGGTGATCCGGTCGTTGCGGACCACCCGCACCTCGGCGCCGTCCGCGGCCAGGAGATGCGCGAGGTTGTAGGTGAACGAGTCGTAGTTGTCGATCAACAGGATCACGACCGGACCTCCGCGTCGTCCACCGCCGCCTCGAGCGCTGCCAGCTTGGCCAGGCACTCCTGGTGCTCGGCCTCCGGGTCCGAGTCCGCCACGATCCCCGCACCGGCCTGGAGCCGGGCCACCCCATCGGCCAGGACGATCGTGCGGATGGCGATGGCCGTGTCCAGCGTTCCGTCTGGCAACGCGTAGCCCACGGCCCCGCCGTACGGACCCCGGCGATATCCCTCGATCTCGGAGATCAGCTGCATGGCCCGCACCTTCGGAGCACCAGTGACCGTCCCCGCGGGGAAGCACGCCCGAAGGAGCTCGAACGGGGTGACGTCCTCGCGCAGGTCCCCGGTGACCTCCGAGACGAGATGGGTGACGTGGGAGTACCGCTCCGGCTCGAGGAACCGGGACACCCGCACCGACCCCGGGACCGACACCCGCGACAGGTCGTTGCGACCCAGGTCGACCAGCATCACGTGCTCGGCGCGGTCCTTCTCCGACGCCAGCAGGCGCTCCGCGTCGCCCGGGGAACGCGGCGTGGTCCCGGCGATGGGATTCACGCTGGCCCGCCGGTCCTCCAGCTTCACCAGTGTCTCCGGCGACGAGCCGATCAAGGACACGTCGCCCAGCTCGAGGAGGAACAGGTACGGCGAGGGGTTGATGCGACGCAGGCTCCGGTACAGCTCCACCGCGGAGGCCCCGGTTGACCGCTCGGCCCGCTGGGACAGCACCGCCTGGTACACGTCGCCGGCCCTGATGTGCTCCTTGATCCGAAGGACGCCCTCCCGGTACCGGGCGGCGTCCGGCGACCGCCGGGTCGGTTGGGGCCCACTAGGGCGAGGCGTGGTGCTGGGTGCGGGAGCCTCCAGGAGCGCGGCCGCCTCGAGGGGATCCCCGGCCAGGACCTCGGCGACCCCCGCAGCGTGGTCGAACCGCACCAGGACATCCGCAACGACGAACCGGCTTTCGGGGAGCTCGCCCCCCGCGTCGGGCATGGGGACGGGCTCGAGGCGCTGCGCGTGGTCGTACCCGAGGTAGCCGACCACCGGCGACCCCGCGGCCAGGAGCCGTTCGGCCTCCTCGAATGGAACGCTCCGGCGCCCGTACCCCACGAAGCTGTGCCGGCCGAGCCTGCCTCGCTCCACCGACTCCAGCAGGAACGAGGAGCCGAGCCCTCGCAGCCGGAGGTAGGCCCCCAGCGGGGTCACCAGGTCGGTGGCGATGGCCTTCTCTGCAAGCATCGGGAACTCCCCCAAAAAGGAAAGAGACCTCCGGCCGGAGGTCTCCTCGAGTGGTGCGGTGTCTTAGCTCAGGATGCGCGCAGCCGCCCCACCCGAGGCCAGGTCCACCACCAGGTGCGCGGCGCGGATTTCATCGTGCGGCGGACGATACGGAGTGGAGCTCGGTCTGTCAACCCCGGTCCACGTCCAGCCGGGACAGGTCGTCGTAGCTCTCGCGGCGAGCGATGAGCCGCGCGTCGCCATCCGAGACCAGGACGACCGCGGGACGACCGACGCGGTTGTACGCGCTGGCCATGGCGTACTCGTACGCCCCGGTGGAGGCCACGGCCAGCAGATCACCCGGCCCGATGTCGGAGGGCAGCTCGACGTCACGAGCTAGCACGTCGCCCGACTCGCAGTGGCGCCCCACGACGGTAACCGGGTGAAGATCGGAAGAGGCGGGTCGAGAGGCGAGCTCCAAGGTGTACCGGGCCCCGTAGAGCGCGGGGCGGATGTTGTCGGACATCCCTCCGTCGACGGCCACGAACCGCCGGACGTCGGGGACGTCTTTCACCGTTCCCACCCGGTACAGCGTGAGGGCCGCTCCCGAAGTCACCGCCCGGCCCGGTTCCACCACGAGCTCCGGAAGCGGCAGCCCGCGGTCCGCGCACCCCTTCTCCAGGCGGGCCTGCAGGTCAATGCCGAGGGCTTCCGCCTCCACCGGGTCTTCGTCCGTGTAAGCGGTTCCCATCCCCCCTCCCACATCCAGGATCCGGGCCTCGAACCTCACCGCGTCCCGCGCCTCGGCGAGGAAGTCGAGGGCCACGTCTACGGCGGCGCCGTACGGTCGAGTGTCGAGCAGCTGGGAGCCCACATGCAGGTGGATCCCCAGGACGTCCAGGGTCCCGATATCCAGCGCCTGCCGGAGCGCGTCCAGTGCCAGTCCGCCGGCGATGGGGATGCCGAACTTGGTGTCGGGAGCGCCCGTCTTCACGAACTCGTGGGTGTCGACGTCCAGTCCGGGGGCAACCCGCACGAGCACCGGCTGCCGGATCCCGGCCGCCTCCGCCGCGCTGCCGATCCGCGGCAGCTCCTCCGCGTTGTCGACGATGAGGGTCCCCACCCCCGCACGGACGGCCTCCTCGATCTCCGCGTCGAGCTTGTTGTTGCCGTGGAACACGATCGATCCGCCGGGAGCCCCGGCTCGGAGGCACGCATCGACCTCGCCACCTGTGGCCGCGAGCAGCCCCAGCCCCTCGTCCAGCGCGGTCCGGATCAGGGCTCGAAGGGGGAACGCCTTCACCGCCCACAGGACCCGGGGAAACGAACCGGCGAATGCCCGGCATCGAGCCCGAAGATCGGCTTCGTCCACGACCACCAGGGGCGTGCCGAACTCCGCGGCCAGCGAGCCGGCCGTACGGCCGGCCACGGTCAGGCCGTCGGCGTCGAACGAGGCAGTGGATGACCAGGGAGGCACGGGTTGCATGATTATTCGTAATGAAGCATGATTATGCAACTCCGTCCCGCTCATGGATATCGTTCGCGCGGCCGTCTTCGGAGCCTCCGGATTCACGGGGGCAGAGCTCGTTCGCCTTCTTGCGAGCCACCCGTCGATCTCGCTGGCAGCCGTGGGTGCCGACGAAAACGCCGGGAAGCCGCTCGCCGCGGTCCACCCGCACCTGGAAGCCTTGGGCGACCTGACCCT
>DAITPV010000234.1:0-3827 GCA_036833435.1 Actinomycetota bacterium
GAGCCTGGTCGCGGGAGGTGGCCAGGCCGCCCCGGTACACCGCGTTGTCCAGACGGGTCTCCAGGAGGCGCAGCAAGTTCTCGCCGGTGATGCCCTCCTGGCTGGCGGCCGTGGAGTAGTAGTTCCGGAACTGCCGCTCCATGATCCCGTAGATGCGGCGGGCCTTTTGCTTCTCCCGCAGCTGCATCAGGTACTCGGTCTCCTTGATCCGGGCCCGTCCGTGCTGGCCGGGAGGATAGGGACGCCGCTCGATGGCGCACTTGGGGCCCTCGCACCGGGTGCCCTTGAGGTACAGCTTCATGCGCTCCCGGCGACACAGCCGGCAGTCCGCTCCCGTGTATCTGGCCACTAGACCCGCCGCCGCTTCCTGGGGCGGCATCCGTTGTGGGGCACCGGGGTCACGTCCTGGATCCCCAGGATCTCCAGCCCGGTGGCCGCCAGCGACCGGATGGCCGTCTCCCGGCCGGAACCGGGGCCCTTGACGAAGACCTCCACCTTGCGAACGCCGTGCTCCTGAGCCCGGCGGGCCGCGGCCTCCGCGGCGAGCTGCGCGGCGAACGGCGTGGACTTTCGGGACCCCTTGAAGCCCACGTTGCCGGCGCTGGCCCAGGAGATGGTGTTCCCCTCGAGGTCGGTGATGGTCACGATGGTGTTGTTGAACGTCGACTTGATGTGGGCCGCGCCGTGGGCGATGTTCTTCTTCTCCTTCTTCCTGACCTTCTTCTTCGGCTTGGCCATTCCCTACTTCTTCCTCTTGATGCCGACGGTCTTCTTGGGGCCCTTGCGGGTCCGGGCGTTCGTGTGGGTCCGCTGCCCGTGGACCGGAAGGCTCCGGCGGTGCCGGAGGCCCTGGTACGCCCCGATCTCGATCTTCCGCTTGATGTCTTGGGCCACGTCCCGGCGAAGGTCTCCCTCCACCTTGTAGTTCTGGTCGATCCACTCCCGGATCCGAACGACCTCATCCTCGGCCAGGTCCCGGACCTTGGTGCCATCCGCCAGCTGGGCGGCGGTCACGGTCTCCCGGGCTTTGGTGGTCCCGATCCCGTAGATGTAGGTCAGCGCGACCTCGACCCGCTTGTCGCGGGGAAGGTCGACGCCTGCGATCCTCGCCATATCCTCAGCCCTGTCGTTGCTTGTGCCTGGGGTTCGAGCAGATCACCATGACCCGCCCGCGCCGCTGAACGATCTTGCACTTCTCGCACATCTTCCTGACCGACGGCCGTACCTTCAACGCAGCACGCTCCCAGGGGATTCCCAGCCAGCATGAACAGGCCCCCCGCAAGGGAGCCGAACAGCGATTATAGGCGACCCCCTCAGAGGGCGTCCAGCACACGACCTCATGAGAACGGACGATCCAGACAAGGAGGCCAGGACCCTAGGCCGCGGTGAGGACCTCGGGGCCCTCGTCCGTGAGGGCGATGGTGTGCTCGAAGTGGGCCGACAGGCTGCCGTCCTCCGTGACCACGGTCCATCCGTCGTCCAGGACCGTGGTCTCCCAGCCACCCATGTTGACCATGGGCTCCACCGCCACCACCAGACCGGGACGAAGCACCGGGCCCCGCCCGGGCGGACCGAAGTTGGGGATCTGGGGGTCCTCGTGGAGGTTCTGGCCGATCCCGTGCCCCACGTACTCCCGGACCACCGCGAACCCCGCACCCTCCACCACCTGCTGCACCGCGTAGCCGATGTCGGAGAGCCGGTTGCCGTCGCGGATCTCCGAGATCCCTGCCTCCAGCGACTCCTCCGTGACCCGGACCAGCTTCTCCGCCTCCGCGGAGGGCGAGTCCCCCACGAACACCGTGATCGCCGAGTCTCCGTGGTACCCCTCCCAGATCGCTCCGAAGTCCAGGGCCAGCAGGTCTCCCTCCTCGAGGACCCGGTCTCCGGGGATCCCGTGGACCACCTGCTCGTTCACCGAGGCGCAGATCGACGCGGGGAAGGTGCCCCGGTATCCCTTGAACGACGGGATGGCCCCGGCCTCGTGGATGTAACGCTCGGCGATGGCATCGAGCTCCGCCGTGGTGACCCCGGGACGCACCGCGGCCGCCACTCGCTCGCGCACGTCCGCCACGATGCGGCCGGCCACCCGCATCTTGGCGATCTCCTCCGGGGACTTGCGGATGATCATCAGTCTCGGGTGAGATCCTCGAGCGCCCGGATGGCTCGCCGAGTGATCTCCTCCACCTCTCCCACCGCGTCGACCTCTCGGAGCAGGCCGCGATCCCAGTAGAACTTCTGGAGGGGCTCGGTGTCCCGGTGGAAGATCTCGATGCGGTGCCGGACGGTCTGCTCGCTGTCGTCCTCCCGATGCACCAGCTCGCCGCCGCAGTTGTCGCACACCCCCTCGACCTTGGGCGGCTTGAACTCCACGTTGTACGTCCGTTCGCAGTGGGTGCACGTCCGGCGGCCGGCCAGACGGGCCACGGCGATCTCGTCCGGGATGACGAACTTCAGGACGGCATGGAGCGGCGTTCCTCGCTTGCCGAGCGCCTCTTCCAGAGCCAGGGCCTGAGGGATGGTCCGGGGGAAGCCATCGAGCACGAAGCCGTTGTTGGACCTCCCCAGCTCCTCGATCAGCATCTCGGTGACCACGTCGTCGGGGACCAGCTCACCGGCATCCATGTAGGACTTGGCCTTGAGCCCCAGCGGCGTCTCCCGGCGCACGTGCTTCCGGAACATGTCCCCGGTGGCGATCAGCCGGACCCCGAAGTAGTCCGACAGGCGGTGTGCCTGGGTCCCCTTGCCCGCCCCCGCAGGGCCAAACAGGACGATGCGCATGCGCTACCTCAGGAATCCCTCGTAATGGCGCATGGTGAGCTGGGACTCCAGCTGCTTCATGGTCTCCAGCGCCACGCCCACCACGATGAGGACCGAGGTCCCGCCGAACGGGAACGCGCTCGTATCGATCCCCATGAGGATCAGGGCGATCGACGGGATCAGCGCGATCGTGGCCAGGAACAGGGACCCCGGCAGCGTGATCCTGCTCAGGATGTGATCCAGGTGATCGGCGGTCGGCTTCCCGGGTCTGATCCCGGGGATGAACCCCCCGTACTTCCGGATGTTGTCCGCCGTGTCCGTGGGGTTGAACGAGATCGCCGTATAGAAGTACGCGAAGAACACGATGAGGAGCCCGTAGATGGTGATGTACACCGGGCTGGCCTGGTTGACCAGGTGGTTGTCCAGGAAGTTCTGGAACGGGGCCCACTGGATGACCGAGCCCAGCAGCGTGGGGAAGTACAGGACCGAGGACGCGAAGATGATGGGGATCACCCCGGCCTGGTTGACCTTGAGCGGGATGTAGGTGCTCCCCCCCTGGGTCATCCGCCGCCCCACCACCCGCTTGGCGTACTGCACCGGGATCCGCCGCTGGCCCTGCTCCATGAACACCACCGCGACGATGATCAGGAGCCCGATGCCCAGGATGACCCCGAACTGCGCGGTGCCCCGCTGCAGGATGCTGTACCCCTGCGAGGGAAGCTCCGAGATGATGCTGGTGAAGATGAGCACCGACATCCCGTTGCCGATGCCTCGCTGGGTGATCAGCTCGCCGAGCCACATGATCATGGCCGTCCCTGCGGTGAGCGTGATGACCATGAACGTCACCCGTGAAGGCGTGAACTCCTTCACCACGCCGGGGTACTGGTTGTTGAACAGGAAGATCAGGCCGGTCGACTGGAGCAGGGCCAGCGTCACGGTCATGTACCGGGTCCACTGAGTGATCTTCTTGGTCCCCGCCTCACCCTGCTTCTGCCACTGCTCGAGCTTGGGGATCACCACCGTGAGCAGCTGCATGATGATCGAGCTGGTGATGTAGGGCATGATCCCCA
>DAITPV010000235.1:0-3806 GCA_036833435.1 Actinomycetota bacterium
ACCTCGCGGTCCAGGACCGGATCGTGGGCTCGGTAGACCTCGCTCATCCCGCCGGCGGCGACCCGGGCCAGGATCTGGTAGCGACCGTCTACAGTGGTCTCGATCATCATTTGGGGGGGGCGGTCTGGCCTTCATTGTAGGGGCCGTCCTGGACCAAGACACGGAAGGCGCCCGTGAGCACGCCGGTCGAGGACTACCAGAATGCGTTCGCCGGGATCGAGCGGGCTGTTCGGGCGGGCGACACGAACCTCGGGAAGCTGGGGTTCTGGCGGATCGTCGATCGGATCAAGCGGGAGCCCAGGCTCTCGGCCCACTGGGCCGACGTGGTGGGCCGCATCGACCGGTCCGCGTTCGAGCAGCGGGTCAGCCCCCGGTTCCCCGTCTGGTTGGGCAACACCGTCCTGCTCGTCGGGGCGGCGGTGCTGGTTGCTCTGGTTCCGATCTCCGTGGCCGTCGCTCGCGACTCGGCCACACCGGAGCCGTTCCTGTCCGGCGTCCTGGCCGTGGCGGCCGGCGGCGGCCTCGGCGCCGCTATCCACGACCCGGCCCACTGGCTGGCCGGGCGACTCGGTGGGATCCGGTTCACGGCGTACTTCCTGGACGGACCCCTGCGGATCCAGCCGGGCATCAAGATCGACTACGCCTCATATCTCAGAGCGTCGTCGGGGGCCCGGGTGTGGATGCACGCGGCGGGAGCGATCGTGACCAAGATCGCGCCGTTCGCGGTGTTCCTAGCGCTGTACCTTCCGCACCGCTCGGCGAGCTACGACCTGCTCCCGCCGTGGGCGATGTGGGGGGTCCTGGGCATCGGGCTGCTCCAGCTCGTCACCGACGTGGCGTTCTCCAGGAAGCATGCGGACTGGAAGAAGGTCCGGCGAGAGGCGCGGATCGGCAGGGTGGCCCGCTCCGGCGTGTGACGGTCGGCAGGCGCGGCGATACAATAGGTGAACCAACGAGCAGTTCCCGGGGAGCTCGGGCAACCGGGCTGAGAGGCCGGCTGGGTGCGCCGGCGACCCGTGAACCTGAACCCGATAATGCGGGCGAAGGGAGTCACGGGGCCGCGGAAGCGGCCCTTCGCGTGAGATGGTCACTACCAACGAGACCACCCGAGCCGATCCGCTGACCATCGCCGGTCGGTCGTTCTCCTCCCGGCTGATCGTGGGGACCGGCAAGTTCGGCTCCCATGAGGTCATGCGCGAGGCGCTGGACGCCTCGGGGACGGAGATGGTCACCGTGGCGCTGCGGCGCGTCGATCTCGATGCCACCGGGGGACCGGACATCCTGGAGTTCATCGACCCCCAGCGCTATCTGTTGCTGCCCAACACCAGCGGAGCGATGGATGCCGAGGAAGCCGTCCGCCTCGCCAACCTGGCCAAAGCCGCGGGGATGCCCACGTGGATCAAGCTGGAGGTCACTCCCGAGCCCCGATACCTGCTCCCCGATCCGGTGGAGACCCTGGCCGCAGCGGAGCGATTGGTGAAAGAGGGATTCACCGTGCTGCCGTACATCGGCGCGGATCCGGTCCTGGCCAAGCGTCTCGAGGAGGTGGGGTGCGCCACCGTGATGCCGCTGGGGTCGTGGATCGGGTCGAACCGCGGGCTCCGAACCCGTGACGCCGTGCAGATCATCGTGGACCAGGCCACGGTCCCGGTGGTGGTGGACGCCGGCCTCGGCGCTCCATCCCACGTCGCCGAGAGCATGGAGATGGGATGCCACGCGGTGCTGGTCAACACGGCCATCGCCGTGGCGGCGGACCCCGCCGAGATGGCCCGGGCGTTCCGGCTGGGTGTGGAGGCCGGTCGCCGGGCGTTCCTGGCCGGCCGGGCTCCGCAGCTCGATGCGGCCGAGGCTTCCAGTCCCCTGACCGGGTTCCTCGACAAGCTGGTCACCTCTCAGGCCGACCCTTCGGTCACAGAGCCATGAGGATCGAGCGCCTCGCCGACCTCGACGCTCCGATCACCGATCGCGACGGCTTCGACGCGCCGTTCCCGTCGCGGACGTTCGCCGGTGAGCTGGCCGCGCTGCCGATCGACCGCCTGCTCGATTCGGCCCGCGATGCGTCGCCGGATCGCGTGGCCCGGGCCCTGGACACGGCGCCGCTGGACCGAACCCTGGCCGACTTCGCGGCGCTCCTGTCGCCGGCGGCGGGAGACCGGCTGGAGAGCATGGCCGAGGCATCTCGACGCCTGACCCTGGCTCGGTTCGGGCGGACCATGCATCTGTACGCCCCGCTGTATCTGTCCAACGAGTGCCTGACCACCTGCGGATATTGCGGATTCGCCAAGAACCTTCCGGTTGCCAGGAAGACGCTGGGGGAGGCCGATGCGCTGGCGGAGGTCCGGCATCTCCGCGACCAGGGATTCCGCTCGGTGCTGTTGCTCACCGGAGAGCACGAGCGGCTGACCGGCGTGGAGTTCCTGGAACGCCACCTTCGAGTGCTGGCCGGCCAGGTCCCCTCGCTCTCCGTCGAGGTCCAGGTGTGGAGCGAAGCCGACTACCGGCGACTGCGCGACGCCGGATGCGAGGGCGTGGTGATCTACCAGGAGACCTACGATCCCGGCCGATACGCGGAGGTCCACCTGGCCGGGCGGAAGCGCGACTACCGGTGGCGACTGCTGGGACCGGAGCGCGCCGCGCGGGCCGGGATGCGTCGGGTGGGCATCGGGGCGTTGCTCGGCCTGCACGACGACTGGCGGTCTGAGGCCCTGGTGGTCGCGGCCCACGCCCGTTTCCTGATGACCCGGTACTGGCGGTCGCAGATCACCGTGTCGGTGCCCCGGATCCGTCCATCGGCCAGCGGCTTCCAGCCGAGGGTGGAGGTCTCTGACCGGGACCTCACGCTTCTGGTGTGCGCGTTGCGGCTGTTCCTCCCCGACGCCGGGTTGGTGCTGTCGACCCGAGAGGCGCCGGACTTCCGCGACGGCCTCCACCGGATCGGGATCACCCACACCAGTGCCGGCTCTCACACCGAGCCCGGAGGCTATGAGCACCCCGGTGAGGCCGAGGAGCAGTTCGAGGTGGCCGATCACCGCTCTCCGGCGGAGGTGGCCGCCTCCCTCCGGGCCATCGGGTACGAGCCGGTTTGGGAGGACCCGTCGCTGCCGGCCGGCGTGGCTCGCGGGCTCCACACCGTGCCCTCCTGACGTGCGGGTCACCGCGAACGGCACGGGGTTCGATCTCGACGGGCCCACGACCGTCTCGGAGTTCGTCCGGGCCCGCGGCCTGGATCCCCGATACGTCGTGGTGGAGCGGAACGGAGAGCCCCTCGAGCGCGCGCGCTACGAAGCCACGGTCCTGGCCGATGGGGATCGCCTGGAGCTCGTGCGTGCGGTGGCGGGTGGATGAAGAAGCAAACTCGTCGCCAGCGGCTCGCCCTCTCCCGCCTCTACGTGGTCACCGGTGCTCGCGAGGAACTGGGGGATGTCGACCGGTTCCTCAACGAGATCCTCGGGGCGGGCGTGGACCTCGTTCAGCTGCGAGAGAAGGAGGCCGAGGCCGGTGACCTCCTGCGGTGGGCGGAGATCTTTCGGGGAGCCGCCGATCGCCACGACGCGCTGTTCATCGTGAACGACCGTCCGGACGTGGCCGCCGCGGTGGGGGCCGACGGCGTCCACCTGGGCCAGAACGACCTGCCTCCGGCGGTAGCTCGAGACCTCCTGGGGCCAGAGGCCGTCATCGGCCTGTCGACCCATGATCGGGGCCAGTGGGACTCGGCGGCACCCGAAGCCGACTACCTCTGCGCCGGCCCGGTGTGGGAGACCCCCACGAAGCTGGGCCGTCCGGCCGCCGGCCTGGACCATGTCCGG
>DAITPV010000236.1:0-3803 GCA_036833435.1 Actinomycetota bacterium
AAGGAGGGAAGGCACATGGGCGCACGCCGCCTCGTTCTCCTGCCCGCAGTCCTGATGGTGCTCCTGCTATTCGCCGGCGGGGCCAGCGCGCACAACGTGGTCGCCACGACCTCGCTGTCGCGCTTCAAGGTCCCCAAGGGAGCGACCGAACGCCGCGAGAAGGTCGTGATCTTCGGCATGTTGAAGGGGCCGGATCCGGTCTGCTACGCGAACCAGACGGTGCTCCTGTACCGCCGCGAGGTCACCGGACCGCGACTGGTGGACCGAGCCATCACCGACGCCGGCGGCCAGTACTCGTTCGTGCGCAGGCCGGGGCAGGACCAGGTCCTCTACATCCAGTACGAGGGCTTCACCGAGGTCGTCCCCGGACACATCCATACCTGCGTGCCGAGCGTGTCCAAGGACCTCGAGCTCCGGATGCTGCCGAAGGAAAAGAAGAAGTAGCGGGCTAGACTCCGGGCGTGGCAGAGCGGGCCGCGTCCCGGCGGATCCTGACGGTCCCGAACGTGCTGTCGGCGATCCGTATCCTGCTGATCCCGGCGTTCATCCTGCTGCTGATCGAGGAAGACACCCGGTACTGGGGGTTCTTCCTCCTGGGGGCCGTGGTGTCCACCGACTGGGTGGACGGGTACATCGCTCGCCGAACTGGCCAGGTCACCGAGCTCGGCAAGCTGCTCGACCCGCTGGCCGACCGGCTGGCCATGGCGGCCGCGCTGATCACGTTCGTGGTCCTGGACCTGTTCCCCCTGTGGGCCGCGGCGGTGATCCTCGTCCGTGACGCCGTCGTCCTGGTCGCGGCGATCTGGCTGGGAGTCACCGACGGGCCGCGCATCGACGTTCGCCCCATCGGCAAGCTGGCCACGTTCATCCTGATGTTCGCCATCCCCATGATCGCGTGGGGGAACGCCGGGCTCCTGCTGGACGACCTCATGCGGGTGGTGGGGTGGCCGATCTTCGCGGTCGGCGCGTTCGAGTACTACGTCGCAGCCGTGTACTACGCCACGGATCTGCGCGCGGCGTTCGCGGCTCGCCGGGCCTGAAGCGCACGTCCTGCTTGCCCGATTCGCGGCTATGATGACCCCCGTATGAAGGCCGTGGTCATGGCGGGAGGACAGGGCACGCGGCTCCGCCCTCTCACGTCCAACCAACCCAAGCCCATGCTCCCGATCGTGGGGCGCCCGATGATGGAGCACGTCCTGATGCTCCTGCGGGAGCACGGGTTCACGGACGTGGTGGCCACCGTGCAGTTCCTGGCCAGCGTGGTCCGCAACTACTTCGGCGACGGCTCGGATCTGGGCCTCTCGCTGGTGTACGCCACCGAGAACGAGCCGCTGGGAACGGCCGGCAGCGTGAAGAACGCTGAGCAATTCCTGGACGACACCTTCCTGGTGATCTCCGGCGACGCGGTCACCGACTTCGACCTCAGCACCGCGGTCAAGATGCACCGGGAACGGGAGGCGGCGGCCACCGTGGTCCTTCACCGCGTGGACAACCCCTTGGAGTTCGGCATCGTCATCTGCGACGACGAGGGACGGGTGGATCGCTTCCTGGAGAAGCCCGGCTGGGGCGAGGTGTTCAGCGACACGGCGAACACGGGCATCTACATCCTTGAACCCGAGGTTCTGAACCAGATCCCCGCCGCGGAGGAGTTCGACTTCGCCGGCGACCTGTTCCCGCTCCTGCTGGAGAAGGGATTCCCGCTCTACGGGCACATCGCCGAGGGGTACTGGGCGGACGTAGGGAACCTCGACGCCTACCTCAACGTGCATCGGGACATCCTCGACCGGAAGGCGAGGGTGAGGCTCAAAGGGTTCGAGATGAAGGACGGGGTGTGGCTTGGCGAGGGCGCCGAGGTTGACCCTGAGGCGAAGGTGAACGGGCCCGCGTACATCGGGGACAACTCCAGGGTCGAGGCCGGCGCCGAGCTCCGGGACCATACGGTGCTGGGGAACGGCGTGGTGGTGAAGTCGGGGGCGTTCCTGCACCGCGCCATCGTGCACGACAACGCATTCATCGGCACGTCCGCATCCCTTCGAGGGTGCGTGCTGGGCAAGAACTCCGACGTGAAGCACGGCGCCCGACTGGAGGAAGGCGTGGTGGTCGCCGACGAGTGTCACGTGGGGGAGGGCGCGGTGCTCAGCCCGAAAGTGAAGGTGTACCCGTTCAAGATCGTCGAGGCGGGAGCCCTGGTGACCCAGAGCATCGTGTGGGAGACCCGGGGAGCCAGGAGCTTGTTCGGCGAGCGGGGCGTCTCGGGGCTCGTCAACATCGACATCACCCCTGAGATGGCCATGCGGCTGGCGCTGTCGTTCGCTGCGTCCGTGCCGAAGAAGTCCGTGCTGACCGCGTGCCGGGATGCCACTCGATCCGCGCGGCTGATCAAGCGAGCCATGGTGGCCGGGTTCAACGCCGCCGGCGTCGACTGCCACGACCTCGAGCTGTCTCCGGTGCCGGTGGCCCGGTTCTACGCTCGGTCCACCCGGGCACTCGGCGGCGTGTCGGTTCGGACCGCGCCGTTCGACCCGCAGGCGGTGCAGATCGAGTTCTTCGACGAGCGGGGCATCGACATCGACCCTCCCCGCCAGCGAACGATCGAACGGAACTACTTCCGGGACGACCTTCGCCGGGCCTTCCACCACGAGATCGGCGAGCTGACGTTTCCGGCCCGGGGACGCGAGTACTACCTGAGCGGGCTGCTGGACGCCGTCGATCCCGACGCCATCCGGGCTTCGACCCCCAAGGTGGTCGTGGACTACTCCCACGGGGGGACGGTGCTCACCGGGCCGATCGTCCTCGGCCGAGTCGGCGCCAACGTCATGGCCATCAACGCGGCGCTCGACGAAGAGCAGGCCGCGCTGTCCGAGGAGGAGACCGACGCCAGCATGGACAGCCTGGCCGCCCTGGTGGACCCCAGCGGTGCGGATCTTGGCGCGCTGATCAGCTCGACGGGGGAGCGGATCCGACTCGTGGACGGCGCCGCACGGCCGGTGGGGGTGGAACGGGCGCTCCTGGCGTACATCGAGCTGGTGTCTCGAGTGACCGACAAGCCCACCGTGGCCGTGCCGGTGACCACCTCGCGGGTCGTCGAGGACATCGTTGGTGCGCGTGGGGGCCGGGTGGTGTGGACCCCGGTGTCGCCAGCAGCGCTGGAGGCCGCCAGCCTGGAGGAGGGCGTGTCGTTCGCCGGCGCTGAAGGCGGTGGCTACATCTTCCCCGACTTCCTCCCCGCGTATGACGGGGTGATGGCCCTGGTGAAGCTCCTCGAGCTGCTGGCGCGCACGGAGACCTCGCTCGCTGAAGTGATCGACGCGCTGCCACCCAGCCATGTGGCTCGCATCGACGTGGCCACGCCATGGGAATCGAAGGGCTCGGTGATGCGCCGGCTGGTCGAGCGGCTCAACGGCGAGCGAACGCTGACCATCGACGGCGTCAAGGCGTACCGCGGGCGTGACTGGGTCCTGGTGATCCCTCATCCGCAGGAGCCGCTGGTCAGGGTGTGGGCGGAGGCCGAGGGGCCCGAAGCCTCCCGCTCGATGGCTGCGGAGTACGCCGCGCTCGTCGAGGAGCTGCGGGGGTAGGAGCGTGGCGTCCCCGAGGACCCGAGGGTCGGGGATGGTCGTCCCTGGGCTGCTGGCCCTGGTGGGGTTCCTGGCGGCGGTGGCCTTCGCTCAGGAAGCCCTCCGCGAGGAGCACCTCCCGGCTCGAGCCGAGCAGCTCGAGGGCCTGGTCCGCCAGCGGCAGGCCGCGATCCGGGACCTGGGCACCGAGGTGACTTCGTTATCGAGCCGGCTTGCCGACGCCCA
>DAITPV010000237.1:0-3801 GCA_036833435.1 Actinomycetota bacterium
TGCTCGCGATCCGACCGGGCGTCTTGCTCCTCGTCGCGCTCGTCGCGGCGGGCTGTGCCGAACCCACCGAGCCGGTTGCGCCGGCCGGCTTCCCGCCCTCCGACGAGCGAACGCTGATCGACCTCCTTCAGCCCCGGGTGTTCCCATTCGAGCTCCGGATGACCCGTGCCGCGCTGATCGACCTGGAGGATCAGGAGTACGAGGAATCGCCGACTGGACGGCACCTGGCCCTGTACGCCGAGCCGGCCGAGTCTCCCTACCCGGTGAGCCGGTACATCGACAACGTGGTTCCGCTCCTCCGCTCCCTCGCGCTCACGGTCTTCGCCCGGTGGCCCGAGCTGGCTTCGTTCGACGTCTGCCAGGAACCCAGGCCGGAGGTGAACGACGCCGAAGCGCCCATCCCCCTGACCCGAGTCCAGATCGATCGAGAGACGGCGGACGCCATCGACTGGGACGAGGTCGAGCTGGCCGATCTCCTGGCCCTCCAGGCCTCCGCGGTGGCGCGGGACGAGCTCCCCGGCGTCCGCGTGGTGGTGTTCGACGAGGCGCGCTCGCATCCCGCCTACCAGCAGGCCCTCCGCGAGTCGCAGAGCTGACGAAACCTGCCATTTCGGGCCACCCCTGGTAGCGTGGTCGGCGGGGAAAGGAGGTGGTGCGCTATGAGGCGCATCGGATGGCTGGTGGTCCCGCTCCTCGTCCTTCTTCTCGCCCCGAGCCCGACGGTGGCGAAGAACAACCGACGAGGCCAGAACTTCGGGACCCACCTGACGGGGGCGGAAGAGGTTCCCCCCGTCACCACCCAGGGCCAGGGTCAGGTCAAGTTCCACCTCAGCCGGGACAAGGAGAAGATGGGCTGGAAGCTCAACGTGTCCAACATCTCCAACGTCTTCGCCGCGCACATCCACTGCGGCGCGGTCGGGGTGAACGGGCCGATCCTGGTGACCCTGTACACGGCGGCTCCCGCAGGCGGCCCCGCGAGCGGCCGCTTGGCCTCGGGATCATTCGATCCGACCGGGGATCCCTCGATCCCGCTGTGCAATGGGGCGCCGCTGATCAAGGCCATGAAGGCCGGGAACACGTACGTCAACGTCCACACCGACGATGGCGTGGCGCCCCCTAACACGGGAGCCGGGGACATGGGCTCTGGTGAGATCCGCGGCCAGGTCGAGGCAAAGGGTCCCAGGAACAATTGACTCAAGGAGCAGGAGAGGGGCCGGCTCACGCCGGCCCCTCTTTTGTTCCCGCCGGCAGCGGGTGGGATGATGGCCGCCGTGGATCGAGCCGTCGCCGATGACTGGGTGGAGCGTTACGTCCGGGCCTGGGAGTCCAACGACCCCCAAGAGATCGGTTCGCTGTTCACCGACGATGCCACGTACTACACCGCTCCGTTCCGGGAGCCGTGGACCGGGCGGGAGAACATCGTCAAGGAATGGCTGGACCGGAAGGACGAGCCCGGCGAATGGTCGTTCCGGTTCGAGACTTTGGGGATCGACGGCGATCTGGCATTCGTCCGAGGGTGGACCGACTACCCGAACGACGAGGAGCCCAAGTACACCAACCTGTGGGTGATCCGCCTGGCCCCCGATGGACGTGCGTCCGAGTTCATCGAGTGGTGGATGGGCCACGACGGATCGTGATCTCAGGATTCGAGATCATCAAGTGGATCCACATCCTGATGGCCATCGTGGCGGTGGGATTCAACGCGTCGTACGGAATCTGGCTGGCCCGGGCGGCCAGAGAGCCGGAGCACCAGCTTCACGTGCTCCGAGGCATCAAGGTCCTTGACGACCGATTCGCCAACCCCGCCTACGGCGTGCTGCTCGCAACCGGGATCTGGATGGTCGCCATCAGCCCATTCGAGATCACCGAGTTCTGGATCCTGACTGCACTGGTCCTCTATGCCATCGCCCTGGTGCTCGCAGCGGCCGTGTACACCCCCACCCTCCGGAAACAGATCGCCGTGCTGGAGTCCGAGGGCCCGTCGTCGCCTGCGTTTCAGCGACTGTCATCCCGGGGGAGGGTGGTGGGGATCGCCCTGGCGGTCGACGTGGTGGCCATCGTGTTCCTGATGGTGACCAAGCCCACCCTCTGAGAAGTTCGAGCTCCTACCAGCCGCGGGTGTCCTCGAATCGGTACGGGATGTGGTCGTTGTTGAGGGGCAGCCGGTACTTGTCGGGGTTCGAGTGGTCGTACTGGATGGTGGGGAAGTTCACCACCCGCACATCCTTGGCGCCGAGGTTCCGGTCGGCATGCCACACACCCGCCGGGATGTTCATCAGGCGACGCCGTTGCTCGGAGAGCACGATCTCCGACACCATCCCGGTGGTCGGCGAGTCCGGACGGTCGTCGTACAGAACGACGAGCATCTCCCCTTCGAGGATGAAGTATCGGTCCTCGTGCTCCTTGTGCACGCCCCAGCCCTTCGTCATCCCCGGACGGATGGTGAACGTGTAGGCGAAGACCAGGGGATCGGGATGCCACCCCCATCGAGGGTCGAAGAGCTCGCAGACGGTGCCACGCTCGTCCACCTGGGTCACCACATCGTGGAACCGAACACCATCTGGAACGGGCTGGGTGGGCTCGCCCGAGGGTGTCACGGTCTGGACGTCACGGGACACATCGGCCATGGAGAAGCCTCCTGCTAGGGAACGGCGCCGAGCGTACTACAGGGGCGGTCGGCGACGATTCCGACCCCGGGCCAGGTGTCGAACGCCCGGCATCGCAAGGAGCCGCGACCGCAGACGCCAGGTCCTGGTGCCACGGATCGCGGCCAGCTCGGCGTCCCTCCGATCGAGCAGCTCCTTCGCGTCGTTCGCTTCCCACAGCCTGGCCCGTTCGCGGAACAGGTTGTCCATCACCGCTGCCTGGAATCCGCGACGCCCTTCCTCGGAGGCCACCCGATCCGCCCACAGCTCGAGCTCGGCCAAACGGTCATGCGAGGACATCTCTGGGCGCATCGACGCCGGCAGATTCAGGACCGTCGGCAGACTGCCGCTCACCGCTCGGCAGGAAGCCTCCGCCAGGAACTGCTGCCACATGTACAGATCGGTGGGGATCCCCGCGGGGGTGGTTCGCCACCCCTCCGGAAGGCGCTGGTACGCGCTCAGCCGGTGAGCCGCGTGCGAGAGCGGGATGAAGTTCACCCCCTCCAGGATCTGGCGACGGAAGAACGGGAGCGACAGGTCGCCGGGGTACACGGCCGCCCCGCCGTCTCGGTCGATCCTGGCGGGACAGGCATGCGCGAAGTCGGCCTCGTGGAGGAGTACCGACATGTGCTCGAGATGATCGGGGAGCCACAGGTCGTCGTCCGACAGGTAGGCCACCAGCTCGCCGGTGGCTTCCTGCAGAGCGGCGTGGCGGTGAAGCTCACCGTGCCGGGGCCCTTTGGGGTTGTCGAAGAACCGCACGCGTTCGTCGCGCCGAACGAATTCGCCGACGATCTCCCTGGTGATGTCCGGGACGCCGTCACCCACCACGAAGACCTCGATCTCCCGGACGGTCTGCTCCAGGGCGGAGGGTATGGAGAAGCGGAGGGTCGGCCCGTGGTCGAACGTGGGGATGAGAACGGTGGCCCGGATCACCACACTCAGCGGCGTTCTGCCAGCTCGGCCTTCTCCTTGAAGCCTTCGAAGGGGTTGCGACAGGCCCTGCACCAGTGCTGGGTGCGGCACGGCGTGGGACCCCAGGAGGACTCCTTCACGGTGTCCGGCGAGCCGCAGTAGGGGCATGGGACCGCAGCGGTGGTCATCAGGGGGACCACCGTCCTGGTCGGCGGCCCGCCCTGCCACTCGGGGGCAATGC
>DAITPV010000238.1:0-3774 GCA_036833435.1 Actinomycetota bacterium
CCGGCAGCGCCCGAAGCCGGTCACCCAGGGTCCGGCCCAGCGCCACGGCGGCCTCCGGGCCCGCGGCCGGGAGTCGGATGTAATCGCTCTGACCGTGGCCCACGGCGACGATCTCGGTGATCCCCCGACGGCGCCGGTGAGCCAGCAGCGCGGCGCCGACCAGGCTGCCGGAACCATCCTCCACGATCACCCCCCACGGCTGGTGATCCCGATAGGAGGTCGTCCAGGCCCGCAGCCAGGGGACGCGAGCGGTCACCGGGGCCCCCGTGGCCGCGCACAGCTCATCGAGACCTGACCCCAGCTTGCCGAACAACTCCGGCCCCGTGATGGTCCGCGCCCTCAAGGTTTGGCGAGGATACCCGCTCCAGATGGACCCACGACTCCCGGCGCCGCCTGCGGTACCGTCCCGCGAGGATGGACAGGCCCGAGCCACCCCCTGCTGACGAATCGAGCATCCGCCGGCTGGCCGGCAACGCGCTGTGGATGCTCGTTGCGGAGGTGGCGGCGAAGGTGGCCAGCTTCGTCCTGGTCATCATCCTGGCCCGAGGCCTCGGTCCGACCCAGTACGGATACTTCAACTTCGCGCTCTCGTTCGTGGCCCTGTTCCTGATGCTGGGAGCGTGGGGGATCGACATCTCATTCGTTCGGCAGGTCTCCGAGCGACGAGAGCGCCACGCCGAGCTTTTCGCCAGCGGGCTGGCCCTCCGAGCGGCCCTGGGCCTCGCGGGGATGTTGGCCGCATTCGCCATCGCCCCGCTGTTCGTTTCGGGGAGGGAGGCCTATCTCACCGTGGTGATCATGGGATCGGCGCTGTTCCTCGACGAGCTCTCCTCGTACCTGGGTGCGGTGTTCAAGGCATTCGAGCGGATGCGATTCCACGCCTTGGTGATCCTGATCAACCGGTTTCTCTCCACGGGACTGGCGGCCGTTGCCATCGCGGTGGGGGGTGGACTGGTCATGGTGTCCGCCACGTACCTGCTGGGTTCTCTGGGGGCCCTGACCTTCGGCTGGTTCGCCCTCCGCCGGTATTTCCCCTCGGCGAGCGTGCGCAAGGTAGAGCGGCCCAGGGTGGCGGCCCTCCTCCGATACGGCACCCCCCTGGCCCTCGGAGGGTTCCTGAACATCGCGGTGCTACGGATCGACGCGGTCATGCTCCAGGCCATGAAGGGCCCCGCGGCCGTGGGGATGTATGGCGTGGCCTACCGCTTCTTCGAGTCGCTGCTGTTCGTGACGTGGGCCCTGTCGGTCGCCTCGCTTCCCCGCATCATCCGGGGCGGAGCGGGGGAGAGGTCCTCGCGGACGTTCGAGCTGACCGCTTCGGCGATCGTCGCCGTCTATCTCCCCATCGCAGTGGGAGCGCTATTCACCGCAGAGTGGGTGGTGGTGACCCTCTTCTCCGAGCAGTACCGGCCCGCCTCCTCGGCCGTGGCGTGGCTCACTGGAGCGGTGGTCTTCTACGGCGTGGCCCACCTGAGCAGGATGGCCTCGATCGGCCTGGGCCGGCGCCGGGAGATCGCCTGGATCGCCGTCGCGGTTCTCGCGGTGAACCTCGTCGGAAACCTCATCGCCATCCCCCGGTACGGGTTCGTGGGGGCGGCGGCCGTCATGTTCGTGACGGAGCTCGTGGAGGCGGTGCTGCTCGTGGGCCTGTTCCTGCGGACGAGCGGGCCCTTCACGCTCTCTCGAGTGGCCGCGGTCCCCGTGGTGGCCACTGCGGTCATGGGGGGGACCCTGGCGCTGACCGGGATACGGGACCTGCCTGCTCTGATCACCGGCTCCGTGGTGTACCTGCTGGCCCTGATCGTGTCCGCGCGGCTGATCGCCCCGGAGGCCACGAGGCGGGCGCTGGCCCTGGTCCATGTGCGGCGGGGCGGCCAGAGGTGACTCCGTCAGTCGGGTGCCGCGAATGCCATGATCGTGTGGGTGCCCGTGACTGAGACTCGACTACCGACGCTGCCCGGCTTTCGGCAGGGACCGGCGGGCCCGGCCGCGCTCCGCGCTGGCCGGGTGGTGGTGATCGCCGGCTCCGCCCTGGCGACCGGCGTGGCATTCGGGTGGATCGGCGAACGATTCGGCCCGGCCGTGATGCTCGCGGTGCCCCTGGGGGCGCTGCTCGCGGCGGCCATCCTGGCCAGGCCCCTGGTTGGCCTCTTCGTTGTGTACGCGAGCTTTCCCATTGGCTTCCTTCCACTTCCCACGGACGTGATCGGGCTCCAGGCCGCCGAGCTGGCCGTCCTGTTGATGATCGGGGCGGTCGTTCTTCACCGACTGGCCTCGGGCAGCCAGCCGCTGCCGTGGTCGCCCCCGATGTGGTGGGCCCTCCTGCTCCTCGCCTGGGCGGCGGTGGCCACCCCAGGCGCCCTGGACCTTCCCACGGCGCTGAAGCAGGATGCCCAGCTGGCCGGGGGGATCCTGTTCGCGCTCGCGGTGCTGGCTGCCTGTCGCGACCTCGAGGACGTGCGTTCGGCTCTCACGGGCCTGATGGTCGTGGGGAGCGGAGTGGCCGTGTTCAGCCTCTCGGACACCTCCTCGATCCGCTCCGAGTTCGGTGGGGCGCTGGTGGAAGGGCGGGCTCAAGGGGTCTTCCCTCAACCGAACGACCTGGGGGCCTTCGCGGCCATCCTGCTCATGGTGGCTCTCGGCGCTGCCCTGGGGGCCCGCACCCGGGTGGCCCGTTTCGTGAGCGTGGCCACCGCCGGGCTGGCCAGCCTGGCGTTGATCATGTCCCTGTCCCGGGGCGCGTGGCTGGGGGCCGCGCTGGGCGGGGTCCTGATGCTCTGGCTGCTCCCTCGGGCTCGCCGGGTGGTGGTGGTCCTGGTCGTCCCGGTGCTCGTGGTGCTGGGTTCGGTGATCGCCGTGGTGGACCCGCCGGACGCGCCGCAGCTGAGAGTGGTGCGCGAGCGGCTGACGGTGTTCGCGAATCCCGCCGAGAACCCCTACGACCAGAGATTGTCCATCTATCGAGAGGCGACAAGCGAGATTCGAGCCCACCCGTGGACTGGCACGGGCCCCGGCGGTTTCCCGATCCTGGCAGCGCGGTCCGGCTCGCTCACGGGCGTGTGGGGCGCCGACCATGCCCACAACGTGCTGCTGACCGTGGCGGCGGAGGCGGGGATCCCGGCCGCCGCACTCCTGATCGGACTGACCGTGGCCATCGGGTTGGTGGTGGTGCGAGCCGCACGGCAGCTGCCGGATGTAAAGGACCGGGCCATCGTGGTGGGAGTGGGCTGCGGCATGTTCGTCCAGGTCGGTCAGGGCCTGGTCGACTTCAACCTCCGCAACCCGGTGGTGTCCATCCTGATGTGGTCCCTGCTGGGGATGGTGCTGGTGGCCCGCCGGGAGCTGAAACGACACGGAGCGTTGACCGGATGACCTCGGTGGCTCCTGAGGGCGACGGGGGGCCCGGGGGGGTAGCTCGCCACGACCGAGCCGGGGCGGGAGATCACCCGGCGAGCGGACCCCCTGGAGAGACTGGCATCGCCAGACCGATCGACCTGGTTGTCGTGTCCCCGTTCGGGGTGGTGGGTGGCGCGGAGAGGTGGCTGCTGACGCTCCTCGGCGCGACGTCGCGGATCCACGCCGAGGCCATCCTCCTGGGCGAAGGACCGTTCCGAGACGAGCTCGAGCGACGAGGGATTCCCGTGACCGTGCGTCCCACCGGCCGCAGCGCTGCGGAGCTGGGCGCCACGGGCGTGTGGTTGTCTCGGGTGATCCGTCGTCGCCGTCCCGAGGTGCTGCTGGCCAACGGAGTCAAGGCCGCGGCGGTCGCCGTAC
>DAITPV010000239.1:0-3764 GCA_036833435.1 Actinomycetota bacterium
CGCGGCGAAGGCCTCGATGATCCCGTCGGCCGTCTCCGGCGACGCGGCCTTCGCCCAGGACGGTCGCCGGCCCCGGCTGGTGTCCCCATAGAGCGTGAACTGCGGAACCACCACCACGTCACCGCCGACGTCGGCCAACGAGCGGTTCATCTTCCCGTCGCCGTCCTCGAAGATCCGAAGGTTCCACACCTTCTCCGCCAGCTTCCCGACGGTGTCGCCGGTGTCCTCGGCTCCCACGCCGACCAGCAGCAGGAGTCCCGGCCCGCCGGAGGCGACCGTGGCTCCGCCGACCCGTACCTCGGAACGAGCGACCCGCTGGAGGAGAACCTTCATCCGGCGGTGACTAGCCGGGGACGACCCGGTATGCGTCGAAGACCGCGTCGACCTTCTTCACCGTGGCCAGCACACTGGCCAGGTGGCTGATGTCGGCCAGCTCGAAGGTGAACCGGAGCCTGGCGATGCGATCCTTCCCCGTGGTGCTGCTCGCCGACAGGATGTTGATCTGGAGCTCGGAGAGCGCGGTGGCCACGTCGCCCAAGAGCTTCTTGCGGTCCAGCGCCTCGACCTGGATGGACACCGCGAACACGGTCCCCTTCCCTGGGCGCCAGGACACGTCGATGAATCGATCCTTGTCGCTGGCCAGGGCGAGGGCGTTGGGACAGTCGGCCCGGTGGACCGAGACCCCCCGTCCCCTGGTGACGAACCCCACGATCTCGTCGCCGGGAACCGGGGTGCAGCACCGGGACAGGTTGACCCACAGGTCGTCGGCTCCCGCCACCAGCACCGGCTGGCCGTCCTCCCGAGCGGGAAGGCGGACCGGGCGGGCGGGAGGGACCTCCGCGACAGCGTCCTCCTCGTCCTGGGTCACCAGGCGCGTCAGCCGGACCACCACCGACTGCGGGGACACGTGGCTCTCCCCGATGGCCACCAGCATGGCGTCGAGCCCCGGGTACTTGAGCTCCGCGGCCACGGCGCCGAGCTGTGCCTCGGTAGCCAGCCGCTTCAGCGGAAGGCCCTGGCGCCGGAGCTCCCGCTGGAGCATGTCCCTTCCGGTGTCCATGGCGTCCTCACGACGTTCCCGGCTGAACCACTGCTTGATCTTGTTCCTGGCCCGAGGGGTGGCCACCATGTTGAGCCAGTCACGGCTGGGCTTGCCGCTCTTCGCCGTGAGGATCACGACCGTGTCTCCGGTCTGCAGGGCGTAGTCGAGCGGGACCAGCTTCCCGTTGACCTTCCCCCCCATGCACCGGTGTCCCACTTCGGTGTGGATCGCGTACGCGAAGTCCACCGGCGTGGCTCCTACCGGAAGGTCAACCACGTCCCCCTTCGGCGTGAACGCGAACACCCGGTCCTGGTAGAGGTCGATCTTCAACCCCTCCATGAACTCCCGGGGGTCCGACATCTCCTTCTGCCACTCCAGCATCTGGGCCAGCCACGCCAGGTCGGCGGCCTCGTCCTTCTTCTTCGAGGACGGCTCCTTGTACCGCCAGTGGGCGGCGATCCCGTACTCGGCGGTCCGGTGCATCTGGTGGGTTCGGATCTGGACCTCGAGCGGCCGCCCTTCGGGTCCGATCACCGTGGTGTGCAGCGACTGGTACATGTTGAACTTGGGCATCGCGATGTAGTCCTTGAACCTGCCGGGGATGGGCTTCCACAACGAATGGATGGCCCCGACGGCCGCGTAGCAGTCCTTGACCGTGTCGACCTGGACCCGGATGCCCACCAGGTCGTAGATCTCGTTGAACTCCTTGCCTCGCAACACCATCTTCTCGTACACGCTGTACAGGTGCTTCGGGCGTCCCTGGATGTCCGGCTTCACCTTGATCTTCCGCAGCTGGCGGTTGACCTCGTCGACCACCTGCTCCAGGTACGCGGCCCGTTCGTGCTCGGCCTTGCCGACCAGGCTGGCGATCTCCTCGAACCGCTTGGGGTGCAGCGTCCGGAACGACAGGTCCTCGAGCTCCCACTTGATCTGGAAGATGCCCAGTCGGTGGGCCAGCGGGGCGTAGATCTCCAGCGTCTCGGTGGCCTTCAGCTCCTGCTTGGGCCGGGCCAGGCTGTCGAGGGTTCGCATGTTGTGGAGCCGGTCGGCCAGCTTGATGATCAGGACCCGGATGTCCCGGGCCATGGCCACGATCATCTTCCGGACGTTCTCGGCCTGCTGCTGCTCCCGGCTCCGGTAGGTGATCCGGTCCAGCTTGGTGAGGCCGTCGACGATGGCCGCGACCTGCTCGCCGTACTCGCGCTCCACGTCCTCCAGCGAGAGCTCGGTGTCCTCCACCACGTCGTGGAGGAGAGCGGCCACCAGCGTGGTGGTGTCCATCCCCAGGTCGGCCAGGACGTGAGCCACGCCCAGGGGATGCTCGATGAACGGCTCTCCGGACTTGCGGACCTGGCCCCGATGCGAGGCCTCCGCGAAGTCGTACGCGCTCTGAACCGTCTTGACGTCGGCCTTGGGATTGTAGGAGCGGACCTTGCGCAGGAGGCTGTCGAGGCTCTGGGGCAGGTCGGAGGGGCCCGAGACGAACGGGAGGCGCGACAGGAGGCCACCGCGACGCTCCGGTGCCTTGACTTCCTCCATCGGACGACCTCCTCTTCTTGCATTTAAGCACCCATCGGTCAGGTCGTCCGCGTACGCCGGTTACTCTGAGTAGCGAACCGCCTCCGCGGGAGCCAGTCGCGAGGCTCGCCACGCCGGTCCCAGCGTGACCAGGAAGGCGGCTCCGTACACCAGGGCCAGCGCGCTTCCCAAGCTGGCCCCATCGATCCCGAACGGGTTCCCCTCGGCGAACTGCTGGAAGAACAGGTACCCCATGACCGCGCCCGCGGTGAACCCCACGGCCACGCCGATCGTGGTGGTGACCAGGGCCTCGGTCATCAGCCCGGCCATCACGCCCCTGCGCCGATAGCCGATCGCCCGCATCACCCCGATCACGTGCCGGCGCTCCACCACGGCCCGAAGACCCAGGATTCCCAGCGACGCGATCCCCACCACCAGGCCAAGCCGAAGGAGCACGTCCACCACCGAGAAGAACGTGCGGTTGGCCCGATATCCCTCGTCGAGCAGCTCCCGGATGGGGCGGGCATCCACGCCGGCGTCGAACAGTCCACGTTCGATCGCCGCGGCCACCTGCGGCACGTCGGTCCCCGGCTCGGTGTCCACCAAGAGCGTGACGCCTCGGGGGGCGGAGTCGAAGGGAGCGAGCGCGGCCTCCGACGCGATGACCCCGTCCAGGATCCCGACCTGAGGATTGGCGGCGATGGTGAACGTCACGGGGCCGGACGGAACGCGGAGCTCGATCTCGTCGCCGGGGTTGCCGAACACCGAGACCACCAGCGAGGGGTCGCGCTCGACTGCTGCCCACGCCTGGTCCTCGGTCTCGAACCGGTCCTGGAGCGACGCCAGCTTCACCGGCGGCTCGCTTTGCAGCTCATCGGTGAGCGGGAACAGCGGCACGAACGCCTGCGCGCTGCCCCCGAACTCGGAGCGGAACTCCCCCACGTATCCCAGCGTGGGGATCCGGACCTCGTCCCGAACGCGGTCACCGACGTCGGGGGGAAGCGCCACCTCCGCGTCGTCGGTCGACGTCACCCTGATGTCGAAGCCCAGCGAATCGCGCTCGTACCGGGGGCGGAACACGGACAGGAACACCGCCAGGATCGTCACGATGGCCAGGACCACGGCGAACATCCCCGTGGACAGCCCGGTGCGCACCGGCCGGCGGGCCAGGTAGGCCAGCGGCGGGCGGAGCACGGCCCGCAAC
>DAITPV010000240.1:0-3748 GCA_036833435.1 Actinomycetota bacterium
TAGCCGTTGCGAACCGTCTCGCCGGCGGCCACGAACTGCACGTCGGTCCAGTCGAGGCCGGCGTCGGCCAGGGCTTCGCGCGCTGCATGGACCCCGTACTCCACGAAGTTGCGTCCCCACTTGCCCCAGGGGTGCATCCCCACGCCGAGGACCGCGACGCCGTCAGTCATCCCGACTCCACCGGCCGCCACTTCCACACCAGGTACTCGTGGTCGTCGTCCTCGAGCAGGGTTTCCAGGACCAGCTCCACCTCGGTTCCAACCGGCAACGGCTCTGTGCCACCACCGGCCACCTGGCCGAGGATCACCATCCGCTCCTCGGAGAGCTCCACCGCGGCGACGCCGTACGGCTCGAAGTGCTCCGGGGAGACCGCCGGCGGGGGAGGGGGGTAGTGGTTCACGGTCGAGGACCACACCCGGCCGCGCCGGCTGAGGCGCACCTCCTCCAGGGCGGTCCCGTCACAGTGGGGGTTCCGGCAGAAGTTCGTCTCGGGCGGAAAGAAGGAGGTGCCGCAGGTGGAGCACTGGGTCCCCAGGAGGTGGGGCTCCCGCTCGTCCGCGGTGAACCACCCGTCGATCGCGGGGACGCGCTGCTTGGCGGCTGGTTGCTGACTAGGCACGGGGATCCTGGAAGGCTCGCTCATTCTGACACACCGTCAGATGGACTCCAAGGGTTAGGTAGCGGCCGTTATTTATCTCGGCTATGCTACATGACATGGCCCGGACCCAGGAGCAGCGACGGGACGAGACCCGGCGCCGCCTCCTCTCCGCCGCCGCGGAGGTCTTCGCCGACCGAGGGGTGGACAACGCCTCGGTGGACGCCATCGCCGACGCCGCCGACCGCACCTCCGGGTCGATCTACGCCCACTTCGGGAGCAAGGAAGGCCTCCTGTTCGAGCTGGTGGACGGGTGGAAGAACGACGTCGTGGCGGCCGCCTCCGCCGAGGTGGTCACGGCCACGACCCTCGATGAGCGACTGGCGGCCCTGTGGCGCAACTTCTCCCACCCGCCCTCGGACGACGCCGGCCGGTGGCTCCAGCTGGAGCACGAGCTGTGGCGGTGGGCCATCCGCGAAGGGAACGAGGAGGTCCGCGCTCGGCTGACGACGCGCTACCGAGAGGCGTGGGGCGCCCTGATCGAGGCGCTCGAGAGCTGGGGGGACGAGGGGCTCATCGATCTGAAGGTCGAACCCCAGGCCCTGGCGCCGATGGTCATCGGGCTGCTCATCGGACTCGAGATGCAGCACAGGATCAATCCGAAGGTGGTCGACGAATCGGTGGCCGTCGCCGGATTGCGGTTTCTCCTTGGCGCCAGGGACAACGGAAGGGAGTCGCGGTGAAGCTGAAAGACGTGGACCTGCTCGAGGACGCGTGGGCGAAGGGGGTCCCGCACGAGGCCTTCGATCTCTTGCGCCGTGAAGCGCCCGTCTATCGCCACCCCGAACCAGAAGGCCCCGGGTTCTGGGCCATCACCAAGCACGATGATGTCTACTCCGTCAGCCGCGACCACCAGACCTTCTCCTCGGAGCTGGGCGCGACCTTCGTTGAGGACCAGACCGACGAGGCGCTGGCCCAGATGCGCCTGTCGATCCTGAACATGGACCCCCCGAAGCACGAGCGGTACCGAAAGCTGGTGAACAAGGCGTTCCTGGCCCGCGGCGTCGGCGGGCTGATTGAATCGATCGAGCGGCATGCGGCCGAGGTCGTCGACGAGATCATCGACAGTGGCGAGTGCGAGTTCGTGGAAGACGTTGCCTCCCGCCTCCCGCTCGACATCATCTGCGAGATGGTGGGCGTGCCCCAAGAGGATTGGAACCAGATGTTCACGTGGTCGAACAAGCTTGTGGGGTGGGACGACCCCGACTTCCAGGCCACGCCCGAAGATGGGCGAGCCGCGGCGTTCGAGATCTACCAGTATTGTGACGCGTTCGCGGCGAAACGACGGGCGGAACCACGCGAGGACCTGATGACCGCCCTAGTGGAGGCCGAGGTCGACGGCGACCGGATGACCGACCTGGAGATCAACCTGTTCTTCGTCACGCTGATCGTGGCCGGCACCGAGACCACCCGGAACCTGATCTCCCACTCGATGCTGGCCCTGATCGAGCACCCCGACGAAGGGGAGCGCCTGCGCAAGGATCCGTCGCTGTGGGGGACCGGGGTAGAGGAGATGCTCCGCTGGGGGACGTCCATCCACAACTTCCGCCGCACTGCCACGCGTGACACCGAGGTGCGCGGCGTTCCCATCAAGGCCAACGACAAGCTGGTGCTCTACTACATGTCCGCCAACCGCGACGAGGAGGTCTTCCCAGACCCCCATCGGTTCGATGTGGGGCGGACGCCGAACGAGCACGTGACGTTCGGTGGTGGCGGGGTGCACTACTGCCTGGGCGCCCGGCTCGCACGGGCGGAGATCACGGCGATCATGCGCCAGCTCGTCAACCGGCTCGATGACGTGCAGCTGACCGCGCCGGTTCGGCGGCTCCGCTCGGACTTCATCAACGGCATCAAGGAGATGCGGCTGAGGTTCCGCCCGGCGGCCTAGAGGTAGAGTTCGCCGGTCCGATGGATCTCACGTTCACTCCCGAGGAAGACGCGTTCAGACGGGAGGCCCGGACGTGGCTGGAGGCGAACGTTCCCGCCGAACGCCTCCGGTCGATGGACACCGCCGAGGGGTTCGAGGACCACCGGGGTTGGGAGCGGACCCTCCATGAGGGCGGATGGGCCGCGATCACCTGGCCCAAAGAGTTCGGCGGGCGTGACGCCACCCTGGTCGAGTTCCTGATCTTCGAGGAGGCGTACCACGCCGCCGGGGCTCCGCTTCGCGTGAACCAGAACGGGCTGTTCCTCCTAGCCCCCACCCTGCTGGAGCACGGGACCGACGAGCAGAAGGGCCGGTTCCTGCCCCGGATGGCGGCCGGTGAGGACATCTGGTGCCAGGGATGGTCCGAGCCGAACGTGGGCAGCGACCTGGCCGCCGTCGGGAGCCGGGCCGAACGCGATGGCGACGACTGGGTGCTGAACGGACAGAAGACCTGGTGCACGCGAGGCGCCTTCGCCGACTGGATGTTCGGGCTGTTTCGATCGGATCCGGAGTCCGAGCGGCACCGCGGCCTGAGCATGATCCTGCTGCCGCTCGACGCCGACGGCGTGACCATCCGCCCGATCCAGCAGCTCAACGGGGAGACCGGGTTCGCCGAGGTGTTCCTCGACGACGTCCGGGTGCCGATGGACAACACCCTCGGTGGAGAGGGCGAAGGCTGGGGGGTGGCCATGTCCACGGCCGGCTTCGAACGCGGCCTCCTGCTCCGTCCGCCGGGACGGTTCCTGGCCGCGGCCCGCCGGCTGGTGGACCTGTATGGATGGACGCGTGATTCGACCCAGGACAGCCTCCGCGACGCGGTGGCCCGGTCGTGGATGGACGCCGAGGCCTACCGCCTCCATGCCGAATGGACGGTGTCGAGGCTCGCTGAGGGGGAGACCATCGGTCCGGAGGCCAGCATGACCAAGGTGTTCTGGTCCGAGATGGACCTCAGGATGCACGAGACCGCTCTCGCGCTGCTGGGCCCCGAGGCCGAGCTCACCCGGCAGGCGCCCGATGCCGTCGACGGCGGCCGGTGGGTCGACGGGTTCCTGTTCTCGCTGGCCGGGCCGATCTACGCGGGGACCAACGAGATCCAGCGGACCATCGTGGCCGAGCGGGTGCTCGGCCTTCCACGGAGCCGGTAGTGCTGTTCTCGTTCGACGAAG
>DAITPV010000241.1:0-3743 GCA_036833435.1 Actinomycetota bacterium
GCCGGCGCCTGGGCGGGCGCTGCCGTGCCGGCACGCGCGGCGCCCGATTCGATCACCGCCATGATGTCCTTCTTGGTGATCCGGCCGCCGGTGCCGGTGCCCTGCACCTGGGAGAGGTCGATCTGGTTCTCCTCGGCCAGTCGGCGGACCAGGGGCGAGAGGATCTTGCTCCTGGGACCCTGCTGGACCGCGGCGGGCTGGGGAGCCGACGGTGCCGGGGCCCGCTCCTCCGCCTGGCCGTTCCCTCCGCTCGAGGCGGGCTGCGGCTCGGGCTGCTTCGCTTCCTCGGCGGGCTGTTCCGCGGGGGCTTCCTCTTTCTTCGGCTCCTCCGCGGCGGGCTGGGCCTGGCCGTCCCCGCCCTCCTCGATCGTGGCCAGCTCCGTCCCCACCGCCACGGTCTCGCCCTCCGCGACCTTGATCTCCTTGATGACGCCGGCCATGGGGGAGGGCACCTCGGTGTCCACCTTGTCGGTGGAGATCTCGAACAGCGGCTCATCCCGCTCGACCGAGTCCCCTTCCTTCTTGAGCCACTTGATGATGGTGCCCTCGACCACCGTCTCGCCGAGCTGCGGCATCGTTACCGGCGTCGCCACGGAGACCTCCTCGTCTGTGGGGCTCTGTGTATCACGGTGATCACATCGCGTGGAGCGGCTTGCCGGCCAGCGCCAGGTGGGCCTCGCCGATCGCCTCCGACAGCGTGGGGTGGGGATGGATGAGCGCGGCGACCTCGGACGGCATGGCCTCCCAGTTGGTGATCAGCATGGCTTCGGCGATCAGATCGGTGACGTGTGGCCCGATCATGTGCACGCCGAGCACCGGGCCGCCCTTCTCGGCAACCACCTTGCACATCCCGCTCTCCTTCAGCATGTTGGCCTTGCCCAGGCCCTGCATGCTGAACTTCTCGATCTCAACCTCGACACCACGTTCCTTGGCCTGGGCCTCGGTGAGGCCGACCGAGGAGATTTCCGGCGTGGAGAACGTCACCCGCGGTACCCCGGCGTAGTCGAGGTCGGGCACCTCGTTGCCGGCGATGCGCTCTGCCACCTGGACCCCCTCCGCCATCGATACGTGAGCCAGCTGGAACGGGGAGGTACACACGTCGCCGATCGCCCACACGCCGTCCGCGGTGGTCCGGCACTGCCCATCGACCTTCACGTAGCCTCGGTCGACCTCCACGCCGATGTCCTCCAGGCCCAGCCCCTCGGTCACCGGGCCCCGCCCGACGGCCACCAGACAGATGTCTGCCTTCACGCTCTCGCTCTTTCCTCCCGCGTCGAACGTCACGGTGACCGCGCCGCGACCTTCCTTCACGTCCTGGACCTTGGCCCCCGCGTGCGCGGCGATCCCTCGCTTGCGGTAGGCCCGGGCGACTTCCTTGGAGATGTCCTCGTCCTCGAGGGGCGCCAGCCGGTCGAGTGCCTCCACCACGGTGACCTCGGCGCCGAACGACCGGTACAGGGAGGCGAACTCGAGACCCACGGCCCCGGCCCCGATGATCACCGCGGACGTCGGGATCCGGTCGAGGGTCAGGGCCTGGTCGCTGGTGATGATCCGCTGGCCCACCTCCATCCCCGGCAGCAGCTTGGGCTGCGAGCCGGTGGCCACCACCAACGCCTGCGTCTCCAGCGTCCGGCCGTCGACCTGGACGGAGGATGGCGACGCCAGTTTGGCCGTTCCGTTGACTACCTCGATCTTCCGGGCCTTGACCAGGCTGGTCAGCCCGGACACCAGCTTGTCGGTCACCTTGGACTTGAAATCCTGAATCGCGGGCCAGTCCGGCTGGCCGGAGGCCTCGATGCCCCACTCCTTCGAGCGGGTCACGGAGTCCATGACCGCGGCGGACTGCAGCAGGGCCTTCGTGGGGATGCACCCCCGGAGGAGACAGGTGCCGCCCAGCCGGTCGTCTCGCTCAACGAGAGCCACCTTCTTGCCGAGCTGTGCGGCCCGCAGGGCGGCGGAGTAGCCGCCGGTGCCGGCTCCGATGACCACGACGTCGAAGGTGTCAGGCATGGCGGTGATCCTTTCGCTCCCTGGGCGACATCACGCGTTCGCTTCATACTACCGCCACCGGAATTCCCCTCAGGAGGCCCAATGGACGCCGAAGTGAAGCATTCGCCGCTCGAGGACGAGCACGTGTCGCTCGGCGCCAAGATGGGCGCGTTCGGTGGCTGGTCCATGCCCATCGAATACGCCGGGACGCTCACCGAGCATCGCGCGGTGCGGGAAGCGGTGGGGATGTTCGATCTCACGCACCTCGGGAAGGTGGACGTCGAGGGACCGGATGCAGGCGCCTGGCTCCAGCGGGTCCTGTCGAACGATCTCTCCTCCGTGGCTCCCGGAGCCGCCCAGTACAACCTGGTGCTCACCGAGGACGGCGGGATCGTCGACGACCTCATCGCCTACCGGGTGTCGGAGGAGCGGTGGCTGGTGGTGCCGAACGCAGCCAACACCGCCGCGGTGCTCGAGGTGCTGTCGACGGGAGCTCCCGCCGACGTGCGCATCGCTCACCGCGAGGATCTGTGCACCATCGCCGTCCAGGGTCCTCGCTCGCTCGATGCCGTTGGCCCACCGTTCCCCGAAGCGCTGCGGCTCGAGTACATGCACTGCGCCATGGGTTCGTACCGGGATGCTGAAGTCCTGGTGGCCCGATCCGGGTACACGGGTGAGCGTGGCGTGGAGCTGTTCCCTTCCCCGGAAGTGGCCGGCGCTCTGTGGCGGGACCTCCTGGAAGCGGGGCGGCCGCTGGGGATGGAACCCGCCGGGCTGGGGGCCAGGGACACCCTTCGGCTGGAGATGGGCTACCCGCTCCACGGGAACGACATCTCTCCGAACCGCTCACCGCTGGAAGCCGGCCTGTCCTGGGCCGTGGCCCTGGACAAGGGTGACTTCCGGGGCCGCGACGCGGTGGCTCGGCACAAGAAGGAGGGCGTGCCCAGCCGGCTCCGCGGCCTGCGGATGGAGGGGAAGCTGATCCCCCGGGCCCACTACCCTGTGTTCGCCGGCGACGCTCAGGTGGGGGAGACCACCAGTGGGACATTCTCGCCCACGCTCCGGGTGGGGATCGGCATGGCCTATCTGTCCCCCGCCGACCAGCACGCTCCCGGGAGCACCGTGGAGGTCGACGTTCGCGGTCGCCGTGGCCCCGCCGAGGTGGTCAAGCCGCCGTTCGTGGACCGAAGCCCGAAGGGCTAGGCCAGCTGGGCGGGGAGCCCCGCCGTGGCCAGGAACACCGGCACCGGCGTGCCCCCGAACGACACGCCCGACACCAGTCGTTGCAGCCGGTCCTCGGCGGCCGGTCCGGCGGGCACCGATGCGGTGACCACGTACAGGCCGGAGCGGGGGATCCCCAGCTCCCGCACGGGCCCGTACCCGGGTGCGGCCACGAACGAGGCCCACTGGGTGACGATGGTCCGCGACACGCAGGTCCCCGATTCCGTCACCACGTAGTGCCAGGTGAGGACGTCGTCGTCCGGGTCGCGGACGGCTACCCGTCTCGTCTCCGATGTGCAGCCGGGCGCCTCGTGGGCCAGGTCCGCCAGCGGACCCCGGATCGCCAGCGCGTAGTAGTCGGACGGCACGCCGACCTCGGTCGCATCGACCCAGTAGGCCTCCAGTCCGGGCCGACGGAGGTCGGTGGGCGACCAGCCGGCCAGGTCGGTCGACGCCTGGATGCCGGTCTTGTGGGCGGCGGTCTCCTCCATCGGCCGGAACTCCCACTTCGGCGGAAGGGTGGCCTCGACGCC
>DAITPV010000242.1:0-3735 GCA_036833435.1 Actinomycetota bacterium
ACCGGGAAGGCCGAGGAACCGGAGGATCGCCGCCCGGATCCCAGGAGAGAGCGCCACCATCCCGCCGAGAACCAGTGCCAGGGTGGCCGCCACCAGTACCACGACCCGCCGGCGGGGAACCGACCGGCGAGTCGGCACCGGGAGCGGCCGCACCCCGGCGATCCCATCGAGCACTCCCGATGTCAGATCGGGCTCCTGGGGCCAGGCAAGGTGACGCCCCAGATCGGTCAGAGCCCGCTCCAGCACCGCCTCGCTCACCCTGCCACCTCCAGATCCACACCCGCTTCCTCGAGCGCGTCGCGCAGTCGCGACAGGGCCCGAGACAGCCGGGACTTCACGGTCCCCCGGGCAACACCCACCGCCGCCGCGGTCTCTTCCTCCGAGAGGTCGAGGAAGAACCGGAGCGCGATCACCTGTCGGTCCCGCTCGGCCAGCCCGTTCACCACCCGAAGGAGCGCTTCCCGTCGCTCGCGATCCTCCGCGGTGTGCTCGGGCGACGGAACGGTCTCCTGCCCTTGCCGAGCCAGCGACAGCGCCAGCCCTGCCTGGCGCGCCGAGGATCGCTTCCGGTTCCGGGCCTCGTTGGCAACGATGGCCAGAAGCCAGGGGCGGAAAGGACGCTCGGTGTCGAACGTGCCCAGAGCACCGTAGGCCTTGATGAAGGCCGACTGTGCCGCGTCCTCCGCCTCGGCCGCCTCCCCCGTCACCAGGTAGGCCGTCCGATGAGCCACACCCTGATACCTGCGCACGAGCTCCTCGTAGGCCGAGACCTCGCCACGCCGCGCCCGCCTGACGAGCTCTCCGTCGTCCAGCGGTGGTCCTCCCACCGTCTCGATGTCCTGCCCCCTCTACACCTCTGGACGAGCGCGGGTTCCCCAGGAATGCCGAACGGCCGGCCCGAGGGCCGGCCGCTACGGGGCTTGAGTGTGGATCAGGTGCTCTCGGGAGGCGGCAGCTCCTGCCACTCGCTCTCCTCGATCTCCCGGTTCCGACGACGTCGGAAGATCGCGAAGAAGGCCGCGAACGCCGCGATGATGGCCCCGAAGATCCACCACTTCTTCCTGCTCTTCTTCCCTTCGGCCATCTGTGGCCTCCTTTGACGGACCAGTGGGCCTGGGTGGACTTGAACCACCGACCTCACCCTTATCAGGGGTGCGCTCTAACCGCCTGAGCTACAGGCCCCGGGGACGAGGTCCGTGACCAGCGTACTCGCGGGGCCGAGCGGCCGTCAACGCCGCTCGACGAGCGTGACCTCGATCCCCCCGATCAGGTCGCTGATCAGGTTGTAGAGGAAGGCCACGAACACCGTGAACGCCGCCCACAGGACCGTGGAGATGATCCCCACAAGGAACAGGGTGCGGAAGATGTACCCGGCGTTGAGCTCGAAGTTCCCGGCGGTGTCACCGAATCCCACGCCGGTGAGCAAGTCTGTGATCGAGTCGAGGATCCCGGCAGCGGACAGGACCGCGTACACGATGGCGAATCCCACCATCATCACCAGCATCAGGCAGAAGTAGAAGACCAGCGAGAACTTCAGCACCGACCAGGGGTTGATCCGGCGGATCTGGACCCGGACCTTCCGGGCCGCGGGTCGGGACGGGCCTGCGGGGGCCCCTCGCTCGACGGTCTCGATCGTCGCCACTGCCTACCCCTTCACCACTCCGGCGGGTCGGAGACGGGCCACCGTCTTCGAGAGCCCCGCACCCTCGCACGCGTCGACCACTTGCGAGACATCCTTGTACGCGTACGGCGCCTCCTCCGCGAGCAGACGCCACTGCGAAGCCGCCACAGTTATACCCCGCTCCTCCAGGCTTGTCCGTAGTTCCGGCCCACTCATGACCTTCTTGGCCTTCGTCCGGCTCATGGCCCGTCCGGCACCGTGGCAGGTGGAGGCGAACGAGCGCTCGGCGGCGCGTTCCGTTCCCACCAGCAGGTACGACTCCGTCCCCATGCTCCCGGGGATCAGCACCGGCTGCCCGACGTCTCGGTACCGGGCCGGCAGCTCGGGGTGGCCCGGCCCGAACGCCCGAGTGGCACCCTTCCGGTGGACGCAGAGCTCGCGCGACCGGCCCTCGACCTCGTGCTCCTCCATCTTGGCCAGGTTATGGGCCACGTCGTAGACCATCGACATCCCCAGGTCACGGTCTGAGCGCTCGAACACCGTCTCGAAGGACTCCCGGACCGCCTGGCCCAGCACGTGCCTGTTCGCCCGAGCGAAGTTGGCCGCGGCGGACATCGCTCCCAGGTATTCCCCAGCGGTCGGGTGATCGAGTGGAACGCAGGCCAGCTGCCGGTCGGGGACCTCGATGTCCAGCGCTCGCATGTCTTCGTCGACACGGCGGAGGAAGTCCGTGCACGTCTGATGTCCCAGGCCCCGGGATCCCGAATGCAGCATCACGCATACCTGTCCCTCGAACAGACGCATGGCGGTGGCCGCTCGTTCGTCGAGGATCTCATCCACCACCTGGACTTCCAGAAAGTGGTTGCCGGCGCCGAGGCTTCCGAGCTGGGGTGCCCCGCGCCCGATGGCCCGGTCGGAGAGGTATTCCGGTCTCGCTTCCGTCAGGACTCCATGGTCCTCGCACAGCTCCTCGTCCTCGGGCCATCCGATGCCCTGAGACAACGGGTAGCCCACGCCGTCCCGGAGTACCTTCTCGACGTCTCCCCTGGACAGGCGCAACCGCCCCTTGCCGCCCATCCCGCGAGGGACCCGCTGGCCGAGGGTGTGGACCAGTTCCTCGATCCGATGCCGGACGTCGCGTTCCCAGTCGAGCTCGGAGCGCAACAGTCGCACTCCGCAGGCGATGTCGAACCCCACGCCACCGGGGGACACCACTCCCCCGTCGCCTGGATCGGTGGCCGCCACGCCGCCGATGGGGAAGCCGTACCCCCAGTGGATGTCGGGCATGGCGTAGGAGGCCTTCACGATGCCTGGGAGGGTGGCGACGTTGGCCACCTGTTCCACCGCCCGGTCCTCGACGGCCTTGGTGGCCATCTCCTCGGTGGCGAACACGATCCCGGGCACGCGCATCCCCGGAACGGATCCCTGAGGGACGCGCCACACGAACGGCTCGACGGGCTCGAGATCCACGGCAGACCCCCTCGGCGGCGAGTCTACTCTTGGGCCGCTGTGGTCCTGGCCGCCCAGCGGTCCCGGGCGAGCTGCACCATGCCTGCGGCGACGAGCATGAGAAGCGCGAACGGGAGGATGAACAGTCCCACCGAGAACACCGCCAGCACCGAGAAGACCAGGAGCATCCCGCTGATAACCCAGAGCACGATCGGCTGAGCGAACCGCGCAGCGGCGAACCCGGCTCCGGCCAACAGCGCCGGGATGGCCAGACCGACGAGCGCATCCGGGTCGTCCTCGAGGTTCAGGGCGAACCAGAGGGCCACGCCGAGGCAGCCGACGAAGACAACTGCCGTGATCCACTGCGCCGCCAGAGACCGCGGGCGCGGGTTCATCTCAGACATCAAGGTATACCTCGGCGACCCAGGTGCCATCTGGCTCTTGTTCCAGTCGGAGGCGGTGGTAGGTTGCCGCCTTCACCCCCACCCCTTCCGGAACCCGGTCCCCTCCTGGAGCGAGCCCGACCGTCGCATCAAGGTCTCGGTCTCTCACCGTCCGAACGTCGAACCCGCCGAACGCCACGTCGCGGGACTCCGAGATGAACAACAGCTCGTCGAGCCAGGCCACCAGCAAGGCGGGCCGGTCCGAACCCCGGACCGACACGC
>DAITPV010000243.1:0-3734 GCA_036833435.1 Actinomycetota bacterium
CCGCCGCCGAACGTGGAGGCGTGCTCCCCGGCTCCCAGGGCCAGGCCTTCCCGGGCCACGGTGGCTCCGATGGGGAGGCCCCCGGCCAGCCCCTTGGCCAGCGTGAACACGTCCGGCGCCACCCCGAGGCCGTGGTACGCGAACCAGGACCCGCACCGGCCCGCGCCGGTCTGGACCTCGTCGAACAGCAGGAGCGCCCCTCGCTCGTCGCACAGGCTCCGAACCGCTTGAAGGTAGGAGGGCTCCAGCGGAACCACGCCGCCTTCGCCGAGGACCGGCTCCATGAGGACGGCCGCGGTCCGGTCGTCAACGGCCGCCTCCATGGCGTCCCGGTCGCCCGGCGGAACGTGCACGAACCCCTCGGGCAATGGAACGAACGGCGCGCCCTTGTCGGGCTGGCCGGTGGCCGCCATGGTGGCGAACGTCCGTCCGTGGAACGAGCCCTCGAGGGCCACGACGTTCGTTCGTCCGAGCGGCCGGCCATGCCGCCGGGCCACCTTCAGGGCCCCCTCGTTGGCCTCGGCGCCGGAGTTCGACAGGAACACCGTGGGGCCGTCGAGGCCGGACAGCTCGGCGAGCTTCTCGGCCAGCCGTTCCTGGGGATCGGTGTGGAACAGGTTGCTGACATGGGTCAACCGATCGAGCTGGGCGGTGACCGCCGCCACCCACACCGGGTGTCCGTGGCCGATGGGCACCGCGGCGATCCCTCCAGCGAAGTCCAGGTAGGACCGGTCCGCGTCGTCCCACACGCGAAGTCCCCGGCCGCGGACCAGGCGGAGATCGAATCGCGCGTACGTGGGCATCAGTGCGCTCACGCGTTCTCCTCCCTGGTCAGCATGGTGCCCAGGCCTTCCGGGGTGAACAGCTCGAGGATCAGGGCGTGCTCCACCCGCCCGTCGATGATGTGGGCTCGCTCCACGCCGTCTCGCAGTGCGGCCACCGCGGCCTCGAGCTTCGGGAGCATGCCGCCGGTCACCGCGCCGGTCTCGATGAGCTTCTCCGCGGTGTCCACGGACAGCTCGGAGACGAGCTCATCGTCCTGGATGACACCCGGAACGTCGGTCAGGAGCACCAGCTTCGCCGCTCCCAGCGCGGAAGCCACCGCTGCCGACGCGGGATCGGCGTTCACGTTGTACGACTGGCCGTTCCGGTCGGTGGCGGTGGTGGCGATCACCGGCACGGCCGTGGGCATCAGGGTTTCGAGCAGCTCGTCGTTGACCGAGGTGATCTCGCCGACCAGGCCGAGATCCGGGCCGCCGCGCTTGCGAGCCAGCAGGAGATCGCCGTCGTCGCCGCACAGCCCGACGGCGGGGACCCCGCCCCGGTTGATCCGGCCCACCAGATCCTTGTTGAGCTTGCCGACCAGGACCATCTTGGCGATCTCCAGCGTTTGGGCGTCGGTGACCCGCTGACCGTCGCGGAACGTGGGCTGCAGGCCCAGCCGTTCGGACATCTCGGAGATCTGCGGACCGCCGCCGTGCACGATCACCGGCCGGACGCCCACCATGCGGAGCAGGGCCACGTCCTCGGCGAATCGGTCGAGCAGCCGGGGCTCGGCCATGGCCGGGCCGCCGAGCTTGACCACGACCACCCGGCCGAAGTGCTCCTTCATGTAGGGGAGGGCCTCCAGGAGGATCCGGGCCTTGGCCAGGGTGCGCTGGCGGACCCCGGAGTCCGTGACCACGGTCACGTCCGGTACTCCGCGTTGATTCGCACGTACTCGTAGCCCAGATCGCATCCGAACACCGTGGCGGATCCCGAGCCGGGGCCCACGGAGATCATCAGGACCACCTCCGGCTCCTTCATCGCCGCGGCCACGGCGTCGTCCGGCTCCAGCACGCGTCCGGACGTGATCAGCGGGATGCCGTCCAGCCGAACGTCGAGCGCCGAGGGATCGAGGGCCAGGCCCGCATCTCCCGCCGCCTGGAGGATCCGGCCGGGGTTTGGGTCCGCGCCGAACAGCGCCGTCTTGACCAGGGGCGACCCGGCCACCGCGAGCCCCACCTGTCGGGCTTCGTCGGCGGTGCCGGCTCCGTCGACCTGAACCACCAGCGTGGTGGAGGTTCCTTCGGCTTCCGCGGCCGTCTGACGGGCCAGCGCCGTCGTCACGTCACCGACGGCCTCGGCGAGATCCTCGATGCCCGGGTCGTGGGGGCCGATCGGCGAACCACCCGCTGCGCCGGTGGCCAGGAGCAGGACAGTGTCGTTGGTGCTCTGGCACCCATCGACCACCATGGCGTTCCAACCGGGCACCACCCGGCCGGCCACGATCTTCCGCAAGGCCGGCGCGGTGGCCGGGGCGTCCGTGGTGATGAACGCCAGGAGGGTTCCCAGCGGTGCGAGGCGGGGGGCGATCATCCCGGCGCCCTTGGCGCATCCGCCGACCCGGTAGGGACCCGCGTCCGCGACGGCCTCCTTGGGGCCGCGGTCCGTGGTCAGGGTCGACTCGGCGAACGCGGTGCCTCCGTCGGAGCTCAGCGCCCCGGCCACGGCGGGCAGCCACGCCTCGATCCGATCGAGGGGGATTCGAGGGCCGATCACCCCGGTGGAGCACACCTGGACGTCAGCCTCGTCGAGACCCAACGCTGCGCCGGTGAGCCCGGCGATGGCCCGGGCGTCCTCGAGCCCCTCCGGTCCCGTGCCGGCGTTGGCCTGTCCGGAGTTCACCACCACGGCAGCGGCGCGCCCGGAAGCAAGGTGGGACCGACTGAGGATCACCGGCGCGGCGGGATACGCGTTGGTGGTGAATGCCCCGGCGGCCGCGGCCCCACCGTCGGCCACCAAAAGTCCGAGGTCCGGCCGGCCGC
Source organism: Actinomycetota bacterium (assembly GCA_036833435.1). GTDB lineage: Bacteria > Actinomycetota > UBA4738 > UBA4738 > CALAEC01 > DAITPV01. Next base: position 2,808 of record DAITPV010000243.1, read on the forward strand.
TGGCCTTCAGTCCCGCGGTGGCCCCCGCGGCCCGGAACCCTCGGGGAAAGGTCACGCTCACGGGTACATCCCCACGAGCGGAAGACCGGTGGTCTCGCCGAGCCCGAACATCAGGTTCACGTTCTGGATGGCCTGTCCCGCGGCGCCCTTGACCAGGTTGTCGACCGCGCCGACCAGCACCGCGGTCCCGGTCCGAGCGTCGAGGGCCGCGCCCACCTCGCACACGTTGGCTCCGGTGACCCGTTTGGGATCGGGGAGATCGCCGGTCGCCAGCGTTCGAACGAACGGGGCGTCCGCGTACGCATCGGCCAGCGCGGCGCACAGGTCCGAGGCCTCCACGCCGTCGGCCGCGGGCGCGTAGCTGGTCACCAGGACTCCGCGGACCGCGGGGACCAGATGGGGAACCAGGGTGATCGAGGCCGCGATCCCGCCGGCCCGCTCCAGCACGCCTTCGATCTCCGGGGTGTGCTGGTGCCGGCCCACCCGGTACGGGCGGATGCTCCCCTCGGTCCGGGCGTGGTGCACGGTGTCGGTCGGTGTGGCTCCCGCTCCGGAGACCCCCGACTTGGCGTCGACCAGGATGGGGCCTGCGCGAAGCAGGCCGGCTCGAAGCGGTGGGATCAGGGACAGGAGCGAGGCGGTGGGGTAGCAGCCCGGGTTGGCCACCAGGTCCGCGCCCTCGATCTCTGCCCGGAACAGCTCGGGCAGCCCGTAGGCCGCCTTGCCCAGCCATGCCGGCGCCGGGTGGGTGAACCCGTACCACTCCGGGTAGGCGTCCGCCGGAAGCCGGAAGTCCCCCGACAGGTCGACCACTCGGAGTCCCGCCTCTACCAACGACGGAGCCAGCTCGCCGCTCCGCCCGTGGGGGAGCGCAAGCAGGGCCACGTCGGCCCGGTCCGCCACCTCGGCGTCGAGGCGCTCCAGGGT
>DAITPV010000244.1:0-3726 GCA_036833435.1 Actinomycetota bacterium
GTGTCGAGTGCAAGGGCACAAGGGGGCTTGACTGCGAGACCGACAGGTCGAGCAGGTGCGAAAGCAGGGCCTAGTGATCCGACGGTGGCTGGTGGTAGCGCCGTCGCTCAACGGCTAAAAGGTACTCCGGGGATAACAGGCTGATCGGTCCCAAGAGTCCATATCGACGGACCGGTTTGGCACCTCGATGTCGGCTCATCGCATCCTGGGGCTGGAGCAGGTCCCAAGGGTCGGGCTGTTCGCCCGTTAAAGCGGTACGCGAGCTGGGTTTAGAACGTCGTGAGACAGTGAACGCTTTCCGCGCTGTCATGAAATCCGGCTATATGCTGGAAACACCGAGAATCCTGCGCTACTCGCCATGTCAGTAGTGGCTGTTAGCTTCCAGACATGTGCAGTGACAATGCGACAGGTGCGGTCAATCAGCAGGAAAGGCTGGATGCCTATATTGCGGGCTACGTCGACGGGGAAGGGTCATTCCACGTTGCCGTCCAACGGAACCCGTGGACACGAGTTGGTTGGCAACTCGTTCCCGAGTTCCACGTAAGCCAGAACGCTGAGCGTAGACAGGTCCTCGACCTGATTCAACGCCGGCTGGGCTGTGGACGGATCAGGGAGAACCATCGCGGATCGGCAGACACCACGCTGGTGTTCGTCGTTCGAAATCGCAAGGATCTCCTGGACAGAGTGATCCCCTTCTTCGACACGCAACCTCTTCTGAGCACGAAGCAGCAGGACTTCCTGACCTTCGCCAAGATCGTGAAGGCGATGGAGAGAGGGGAGCACCTGAGCTCTGAAGGGTTCCGATCACTCCGGCGAAAGGCTCTCTCGATGAACGGGGGAGGCCGCTATCGCCGGGTCCATCGGGAGGAGGCATCCAGAATCCTCAGAGGCCATACGCCGGACCCCTTCGTCACGCCGACCTCGTCGGTTGACGGAGGGTGAAGAGATGGTCCGACCCTCATGGCGACATGGGGAACCAGGCGGAACAGAAACGACCTGGTCACCGGCCGATTCCGGCCGGGGGTAACAGAAGTGTCGGTCCCTATCCGTCGTGGGCGCAGGAGACTTGAGGAGAGCTGTCCCCAGTACGAGAGGACCGGGACGGACGGACCTCTGGTGTGCCAGTTGTCGCGCCAGCGGCACGGCTGGTTAGCTACGTCCGGCAGGGATAAGCGCTGAAAGCATCTAAGCGCGAAGCTCGCTCCGAGATGAGGTCTCCCACCGGGAAACCGGGTAAGGCCCCTCGAAGACTACGAGGTTGATAGGCCGGAGGTGTACGCACGGCAACGTGTTCAGCCGACCGGTACTAATAGGCCGAGGACTTGGCTCGCTCGCGCTCGCTATGGGGTTCCTGGGTGCCCACCCGGGGCCCGCACCCTCACAGAGTTTCGGTGGCTATAGCGGAGGGGAGACACCCGGTCCCATTCCGAACCCGGAAGTTAAGCCCTCCAGCGCCGATGGTACTGCCCTGGAGACGGGGTGGGAGAGTAGGTCGCCGCCGAGACATCTCACCAACGAGGCCCCTTCGGGGGCCTCGTTGCGTTTTGGGCTCCACCCCGCTCCGAGTACGCTCCCAACGTGAATCGTGACCGGCCCCCTCGAAAGCCACGCCCTTCCAGGCCCCGCCCGCCCGCCCGCCGCGGTGGTGTGGCCAAGGGACGGTCTCGAGGAGCCCCCGCCGGACGGGGAGGCGCGAGGCCGAGCCCCCGCGGACGCAGGCCACCCCAGGCTCGTCCTCGCCGAACCGAGCCGACCCGGAGGTCGCAGCCTCGCGGACGGAGCACCCTCCCTCGCGACGTGGTGGAAGAGGTCCGGTCCACGGCCGGCGGCATGCGGGGGGCCGAGGCACTCGAGCTCCTGGAGCGAGCCGTGGTCGCCCTTGAGCGGGGCCGCACCGGCCAGGCCGAACGCGACGCGGGGGCCGCGAAGCGGAAAGCCCCGCGGTCGGCCTCGGTCCGGGAGATCCTCGGCCTGGCCCACTATCGAGCCGAACACTTCCGCGAAGCGCTCAAGGAGCTCCAGGCGTACCGGCGGATCTCCGGCCGTGCCGACCAGAACCACCTGATGGCCGACGCACATCGAGCTCTGGGCTCACCCGAGCGAGCCCTTCCCCTGATCAAGGAAGCTCTCCGGGCCAGGATCCCCTCGGAGTCCAAGGCCGAGGCGGCGGTGGTCGGCGGGTCCGCTCTGGCCGACATGGGCCGGTACGATGAGGCACTGGCGATGCTGCGGCGCGCCGCTCCCGATTCCGACGTGGCGGAGCCCCACCAGCTGCGGGTGTGGTACGTGATCGCCGACATCCTGGAGCGAGCCGGCAGGCCGGCCGAAGCGGCTCGGGTCTTCCGCCGGATCGTCCGGCACGACCCCGATGCCTTCGATGTCCCCGAGCGGCTAGCAGCGCTGGGGGAGCGCTAGCCCAAGCTACGAGTCCGCTTCCTCGCGCCGCTTGGTGAAATACCTGATCAGGCCGGCGGCGTTCGTCCGATAGGTGGTCAGAAGGTCCAGGCGTCGACGAGCCGCCGAGTCCTGCTCCCGCCCGGCTCCGAGGTCCTCGGCGGTCCGCTCCTCCAGGATCCTGGCCACGGTCTCCACGTCGTCGGTGGTCTTCAGCGCCTCCTCGACGATCGAGGCCCACGTGCGGGTTCGCTCGATGGCCAGGTCACATGCCTCCGCCACGTTGTCGGCGGGGCCGAAGTGGCTGAACAGCACCTTGGGAGGGTCGAGCTCCCTGACCCGCTCGATGTTCCTGATGGCCGCCTCGAGGTCGTAGTCCGCGGGAGGGGTGGCCGGCCTGAAGACTCCGAGATCCGCGAGCCGGACGCCCAATCCATCCCCGCTGAACAGGGCGCCGGTCTGCTCGTCGATGATGAACATGTGGTGCTTGGCGTGGCCCGGCGCATGGAGGATCCGGAGCGTTCGGTCCCCGAGCGACACGACCTGGCCGTCACCGGCTGCCTTGACCCGGTCGCCGCCCACCGGCTCGACCGGCCCGAATACCCGCTGCATGTGGTCCTCGCCGAACACCCGCAAGGCGCTGGCCTCCAGCTTCTCCGGCTCCACCAGGTGTCGAACCCCGAGCTCGTGAGCCCACACGGTGGCCTTCGGGAACCGGCGGGCGTACGCTCCAGCGCCTCCCGCATGGTCGAGGTGCACGTGGGTCACCACGATGTGCGCGAGGTCCTCGGCACCGATCCCCAGCTCGGTCAGGCCCGCCTCCACCGTGGAGAGGGCGTTGGTGGGCCCCGTCTCCACCAGTGCGGGTTCCTTGCCGTGAACCAGGTAGGCGGAAGTGAGCCCCGGGCTGCCGCCCAGCTCGGTGTCGATCACGGAGATCCCCGGCAGCGTCTCGAAGGTCCCGGTCACGCGGGGCAGTGTACGGGGACAGCGTCCGTGTCACCGGTGGGGGATAGGCTGCCGTTCGCCTCCCCCAGGAAGGAGGTATCGCATGGTCACGGTGAATGTGGTCGTGCTTGCCGGGCGGCTCTCGGCGGACCCGGAGTTCTCCGAGATGCCATCGGGAGACACGGTGGCCAGGCTCCGGGTCCAGGTCCCGGACGGCGAGAAGCGGGTCCTCCCGCTCCCGGTGGCGGTCTGGGACCGCGCGGCTCGAAAGCGCTGCGAGCGCCTGGGGAAGGGCGATTCGGTCATGGTCCGCGGCCACCTGGTCCGGAGGTTCTTCCGGGGTCAGGGGGGCGGGCGCTCACACATGGAGGTGGTGGCCAGCGA